>JAHITE010000064.1 GCA_018817585.1 Candidatus Omnitrophota bacterium | reverse complement strand
TGTACTTTATTTTTTAATAAGAATTTTAACCCCTCAATTACACGATTAGATACATAGCCACCGGATACGGCCAGCGTTTCATCAAGATCAAATACCGCTAGTTCTATTTGCTTTAATCTCTCAAGCAATGGCTGCAGTTCAATACCTGGGAATAATTCATCATAATATAATTTACTGAAACTAGTAGTTAGAATGTTACTATTGATTTGTAAGGCCGGTGAAAGACAATCAGAAGATTTAAGAGATAAAATATCTCCATTCCCTGCCCAGGCCAGATCAAGCATTAAAAAAGCATGGATAAGAACCAAAGAGATAAAACGAAACCAGGATTTAGAAAGTAATTTACTCAAGACATATTCCTTTCATGTTAACGCGTTATCGAGTTTACGCGTTTTTGTGGTAAATAATTCTGTCATCTTTAATTAAAGGTCTTTAAAAAGTTAGTGAAAATACATAGAAGTATACCACAGGATTACAGGCATTGCAAATACGTAAGTAATTGTTATTAAATAAGTTGGGTAAGCTAACTTTCAAAGCGTAAAAATTACCCCTGCCCCCCTGCTTTGGAGAAGGGGATATTTATTCTTAAAGGGAAAAAATTTTATCTTATTTTAAGCAATCTCAATAGGTAAATTGATCCGCAAAGCTAAGCTTTTCCCAAAAATTATCTATTAATCTTTTATCATCCAGCTCTTTCCACCATGAGAATTTTATCCCAGTGCGATATTTTCCCTCTTCAGGCTTGACCCATATTACCTTTCCAAAAACTTTCACATTATTCCCGCGTCTTCTAAGCATCAAATCAATGCTCAGGTATGTACCTACGGGCAATATTTTTTCGCAATTTACACATATACCGCTCAGATTCAAATCTTGCATGCTTGAGTCTATAACCCCTAAAGATTTATTCCACTCCTGTAAATTTAAAGATCTCAGTACCGGAAAAATATTCCCCGCCTGTTTGCGCCGGCTTCTTCTTTTATCCATATTCCTCATATTCCCACAACCTTTCCAATCATCGGAAATGATTTATTAATATTATTAAACTAAATTTAATTTAACACTTGTTTTTATATTGCAATCTCAATAAGTTCAGCCTCTTCCAATAAAGACATGTTTAACGGTTTAAAATTTCTCATCCCGGAACTTACAATATGATGAACATTTTTAATCGCTTTTAGCGATCCCAATAGTTCCGGCCAGATTTTTTCTTCAATTATCTGCCTGATTTTAAACAAAGTAACAGCATTTTTATTGTTTTTATTTTTTTCTGATTGAACGATAGTCATATCTTTCGACAAGTCATCACGAACAACTATTTTTTTATTACTGATTTCGCTTGGGAATTTTTTTACCAAAGAATCTTTTACTTCGGCGTTTGGGACAATTATTACTTCTGCCTGCTGTACTTGATAAGCTGTTAATGGCTTTGCTTTGATTTGTTTGGGGGTTTTTCCACTAAACTGCTGTTTAAAAGCCTCCTGCAATGGAGCATTAATCGCTCCCAAGCCTCCTTTTTTGACTTTTTCTACCGCGCCGGAACTCACGCTTACATAGCGGGATAATCCGTTTTGTTCAATAAGATGTTCAAAAACCATCTGCATTGCCGGGCTGCGGTTATAATTGGAATTACATACACACAGGATCTTGCTTTTTTTATGCTCCGCAATAAGTTTTTTGGTTATTTCATACAAGGTTTCATTATTATACATCGGCTTCTGATCAGCAATACCGGTAATCCCCTGTTTACTTACTGCCAAAACACTTATCCCCTGCTCAGCCACATAATTCCGGTCTTTTGTAGATATTTTTTGAAAACCTTTTACCTGCTTGGACACCTGGGCTTCTCCTTTATTCAGAGAGTTTGATAATTTTTTAGCTGCTACTTTATCGCTTATCGCAACCCTATTGCTGTTTTTGTTCTTCGCGATCATTTTAGAAAAAGCCTGATCCGGCATAATAATATGGCTGATAATATCTTTTAATTCCAGCTTATCTTTACCCAAAAGCCTTTGGATTGCTTTTGGATCATTCCTGGTAATTGCCTTTTTCACAACATTCCGAATAATCTCAAGCTGCTTTTTCAAAGGCATTGTCTCACTGATCTCAAGATAGAATTTTGTTCCTCCAGCCGCATTTTCAATAGCATCATCATCTTGATAAATATTATTCTGTTCATCAACAATCTTTAGTCCTTTGGAAGTCTCAATATCTGATTTAATTTTAACAATAAACACTACCGGCAATCCTTGTTTCCTTTTTTTAATAATCGCCTCGGATATTTCGCTATAAAGCAGATTCGGCAGCATTGAGGTGAACAATGAGCCATTGCCCATGATTATTGCCCCTTTGGTATTTTCAATTGCTTTAACAACATCTAGATTTGCTTTAGGATAATCCTTAGGAGCCATTTCTTTTGTCGCGTTACGAAGATCATCATCATTCTTAAACTCAGAATAATCCTTATCACCGGTCCTGATCTGAAAATCCAGATCAACTAAAAACTGTGGATGTAAACGGTCAGTTATCAGAGTTTGAAAAGGAATCTTAGTGCCGTCTTCGTAGGTCGCTACCAGACAAGAACGCTGATAATCCCATGAAACCGCCAATGTCTGCTGTTCTTTTGCTCCGATCAATCTATCCAGATTATCCAGTTTCATTGTTTTTTCATCAAAAAGTTTTCCATGCTTCAAAGCTCCCTGCTCAAAAGCCGCGCCCATGACCAGAAGATTGGCTGTGGACATTCCTTCCAACTGCATAATATTAGTATCTATGAGCTCACGGTCGATTAAATCGCCTAAGGTCATCAAGCCGCTGGCAAAAGCAATAAAGTCTTTGGGTTTTGTGGGCAAATTCGTGGCATTTGTCTGGCCATTAAAAACCCGGTTAACATCAATTATTCTTTGTTTCCAAACCGGCAGAACATTGTCCGCGGTAATTCTTTTCCCTGCTGTTGATAGGTCTTCGGGAAGATCTTCTCTTGACTCAATTTCAAATAAGCTGAAAACCTTGGCATCATCAGCACCGGTAAAAATTATTACTCCCGCGGCATCTCCCGGAGGAATAAAATAAAAGCCGAATGTTTTTGATATTGCCAGCATAATTTTCCAGCTTGAACCTCCGTCATCGCTTGAAGAAACCAATCCGGCTACAGATTTAATCCCTTTTTCCACTAGTGTACGCAGAAATGTAGTTGTCGCCACTCCGCCGCCGCCAACATAAGTTACTTCAGGATCAGGTTTATTTAACTCGGCAATTCCTGATTGTTTTGAAGCATAAATATATCTGTCTTGAAAATACCCGACTAAAGTCCTGGAAACACTTTCTTTCTTATAATCTGCTGCTGTGTACACATCATTGATTAGTTGCGCGTTATCTTTATATACTTTCATCCGCAGAAAGTAGAGATTTTTTGCCAGGCGCGGATCAATACTTGAATAAAATCTGAAAAAATCCACTCCTTTTTCATCTTTACATTTTTTATAAATCTCATCAGCTTTTTTGAAAAATTCTTCAACCGTGCCTGAATCAGCAAAAGCAAGCTCAACCTCATCAAGAGCCTTATTCAATTCTGGGCTAAAATCAAAAGCATGCCTGTAAAGAACTGTCCACGCTGCCTGACTTGTAAAAGCAAGATTATAATCCTTATAGATCCTGTAAAGCTCATCTATCCTTTTTTCGATGGGAAAATTATTCCATTGTACTGTGATTTTAATACTGTTCAAGTAGATTAGCGCCGCATATAATGATTCGTCATAAATCTCATTTTTTAGCTTATAACGGTTGATACTTTTGCGTATTGACAGCGTGTCAGCATTATTA
>JAHITE010000063.1 GCA_018817585.1 Candidatus Omnitrophota bacterium | reverse complement strand
CACAATACAATCACTGCTCCATCAAGTACTCTCAAAGAACGTTCTACTTCAACTGTAAAATCAACATGCCCAGGTGTATCAATAATATTTATTCTGTGTTCTTTCCAAAAACAGGTTGTACTGGCACTAGTAATTGTAATCCCGCGTTCCTGCTCCTGAACCATCCAATCCATGGTGGCTGTGCCCTGGTCAACTTCCCCCATTTTATAGACACGCCCAGTATAGTACAGAATTCTTTCTGTTGTCGTGGTTTTTCCCGCATCAATATGCGCCATTATTCCGATATTTCTATTTTTTTCAAGCGGGAACTGCCGTGACATATTCTATTATTTTCACCCAACTGGCATTAGTTTTTTAAATTCATCAAATTACCAACGATAATGCGCAAAAGCCTTATTTGATTCTGCCATTTTATGCGTATCATCTTTTTTCTTTATTGCCGCGCCTTCACCTTTATAAGCGTCTAAAAGTTCCTGAGCAAGCTTCTCTTCCATTGGACGACCTTTTTTAGTCCGAGCAAAATTTCGAATCCAACGCAGAGCAATGATCGTTCCTCTATCCTGACGTATTTCTATTGGCACCTGATAAGTCGCGCCACCAACACGCCGCGGCTTAACTTCTAAAAGCGGTCTTGCGTTATCCAAAGCTTTTTTAAATATTTCTAAAGCGCTTTTCCCAGTGTTTTTTTCTAAGATCTCAAAAGCAGAATAAACAATTCTTTCTGCGATAGACTTTTTACCCATTCTCATTACCATATTAATAAGCTTAGTAACTAAAATGCTGCTGTATTTTGGATCTGGTTGAATCTGTGTTTTTGCCGCGCGCCTTCGACGCATGTTATTTCCTCCTTAATCTCTACCCAAACTCTACTGACTCTTAAGCTCTTCGGGATCATCAAATTACTGTAAATTATTTTTTAGGCTTCTTAGTTCCATAACAAGATCTGCTTCTTTTTCTATCAGAAACTCCGGCAGTATCCAAAGTTCCTCTAACAATATGGTATCTTACTCCAGGTAAATCTTTTACTCTTCCGCCTCTTACCAGCACAATTGAATGTTCCTGTAAATTATGCCCTTCCCCTGGAATATAAGCAGAAACTTCGATTCCGTTTGTAAGTCTAACTCTAGCAATTTTACGCAAGGCTGAATTAGGTTTTTTAGGAGTCATTGTTCTAACCTGAAGACAAACTCCGCGCCGCTGAGGAGATCTCTGCAAAGCTGGAGACTTGGAACGGCTAGTTGCTTTTTTTCGTCCCATTCTAATTAACTGACTGATCGTTGGCATATTACTGTTTCTCCTTAACTAATTTTAAGAATATTCTCTGGTTTTTTTTGAGCATCTTCTTTTGTTTCTCTGACATCTTCTTTGCCATGAACAATATTTACATGACTATGTGAATGGAAACCTGTACCAGCAGGAACCAGATGTCCCATTATAACATTTTCCTTCAATCCTAATAACTCATCGCGCTTACCACTAGCAGCAGCCTCTGTCAAAACTCTAGTTGTCTCTTGGAAACTTGCGGCTGAAATAAAGCTTTCTGTTGTAAGCGATGCTTTTGTAATGCCCAGAAGCAAAGGAGTTACACTGGCTGGCTTACCTTTTTTATCCATAACCCGCTTATTTTCTTTATCAACAACAAATTTATCAATCTGCTGGCCTTGAAGAAAATCAGTGTCTCCAGCATCTTCGATCCTAACTTTTTTAAGCATCTGTCGAACGATTACTTCAATATGTTTATCATTTATCCGAACACCCTGCAAACGATAAACTTCCTGAATTTCAGTTACAAGATGATCCTGAAGCTTCTGCACTCCAGATACGCGCAGAATGTCATGCGGCACCATCGGTCCATCTGTCAATACCTGTCCAGATTGTATAATATCCCCGCGGTAAACATTTAAATGTTTTCCAGGCGGAATTAAATATTCTTTACTCATTCCGGAAACGCTTTGGATTATTACTCGGCGCTGTCCTTTTTTATGCGCTCCAAATTCAACAACTCCATCAATATCACTGATAATTGCCGGGTCTTTAGGTTTGCGTGCTTCAAAAATCTCCGCAACCCGCGGTAAACCACCAGTAATATCTTTTGTTTTACTTACTTTTCTTGGTGTTTTAGCTAAAAGACTTCCGCCTTCTATCTGCTGCCCATCCTGTACAACTATATGCGCTCCGGATGGAATTGTATAAAAAGCCACTACTTCATCCTTATCATTGTAAATTATAATCTGTGGATGATAATCCGCTTTATGGTCAACGATAACTCTATCGGTTAAGCCGGTTGAAGCATCAAGTTCTTCACGCATTGTCACGCCTTCTTTAATATCCTCAAAGCGTACATATCCGTTTGATTCTGTTAGAATCGGAGAAGTATATGGATCCCATTGAACAAGAATCTTTTTCTTCTCGATTTTCTCTCCGTTTGCCACCGCGATAATTGAACCAATCGGCACGATATAAGATTCAAGTTCTCGTTCTCCCTCATCATGAATGCTTAATTCTCCGTTTCGATTAAGAACAATAATTTCATTATTCTTTGTTGTAACAGTTCTCAAGCCATGATATTTAACAATTCCTGTATTTTTAGCTTTAATAAAAGACTGCTCAATTGTTCTAGAAGCCGTTCCTCCAATATGAAAAGTTCTCATTGTCAACTGAGTTCCTGGCTCACCGATTGATTGCGCGGCAACAATACCCACTGCTTCACCCAATTCAACCAATCTCTGAGTGGCAAGGTTACGGCCATAACATTTCGCGCAAACACCATGAGTAATTTCGCAGGTAAGCACACTTCTTATTCTTATCCGCTCGATTCCCAGCTGCTCAATGCGTTCAGCTTTTTCTTCAGTTATTTCTTCACCAACAGACACAATTGCTTTATCACTGACAATATCAACTATATTATCCAATGCTACTCGTCCCACAATACGCTCCTTCAAGCTTACTACTACTTCATCGCCCTCAGTAATCGCGGAAATCATAATTCCGTTTAGAGTATGGCAATCATCTTGAGTAATAATAACATCTTGAGAAACGTCAATTAATCTACGAGTCAAATATCCAGCATCTGCTGTTTTTAACGCGGTATCAGCTAAACCTTTACGCGCTCCATGAGTAGAAATAAAGAACTCAAGAACTGTAAGACCTTCTCTAAAATTAGCAGTAATCGGATTTTCAATAATTTCCCCAGATGGTTTGGCCATAAGACCGCGCATACCGGCCAACTGTCTGATCTGCAATTTAGAACCGCGCGCTCCGCTATCAGCCATCATGAAAATTGAGTTAAAATGATCCAGTTCCTGAAAAACTTTATCAGAAATAGTATCAGTAGTATGTGTCCAAATATCAATAATTTTATTATAACGCTCACCTTCGGTAATAATACCTCTTTTATGCTGCTTTTCAACATTAGCAACATCCGCATGAGACTGTTCAATTATTTTATGTTTAATTTCCGGAATTTTAAGATCATCCATAGAAATTGATATTCCACCTAGAGTAGCATTCTCAAATCCTACTCTCTTTAAAGCATCCAGCAAAAGAACTGTACGATGATGCCCAAATTTCTTAAAACAATCTGTGATTATTTTACTCAGTTTAGACTTATCCATCTGTTCATTGACAAATCCAAATCCCTGAGGAATAATCTGATTAAACATTATCCTGCCAGTAGTTGTTTCAATTATTTCCTCACCCATTCTAACACGACAACGCTTATGAATCTGAGTTTCACCGCACTGCAAAGCAGTAATTGCTTCTTCCAAATCAGCGTATAACGGCAAATCTTCCAGCTTCAGATTAGGATCGCGAGGACCAACAGTAGTCAGATAATAACACCCCAAAACAATATCCTGAGAAGGGGCAATTATCGGACGCCCATCAGAAGGCGAAAATATATTATTTGTAGCTAACATCATTAAACGGCATTCCATTTGAGCTTCTGTAGATAAAGGAACATGCACGGCCATCTGATCACCGTCAAAGTCTGCGTTAAAAGCAGTACATACAAGCGGATGAATTCTAATCGCTTTTCCTTCAACCAATACCGGCTCAAAAGCCTGAATACCAAGTCTGTGCAATGTTGGCGCACGATTAAGCAAAACAGGATGCTCACGAATAACTTCTTCTAATATATCCCAAACCTCAAGTCGAGCGCGTTCTACCATTCTTTTCGCACTTTTAACAGTATGAACAAGACCCCGCTCTCTTAGTCTTTTAATAATAAATGGCTCAAATAATTCTAAAGCCATTCTCTTTGGCAAACCGCATTGATTTAGCTTTAACTCCGGACCAATAACAATAACCGAACGACCGGAATAATCAACACGTTTTCCTAAAAGATTCTGTCGGAAACGACCTTGTTTACCTTTTAACATATCACTAAGTGATTTTAACGGTCTGTTACCAGGCCCGAGAACCGGACGACCATGACGACCATTATCAAATAAAGCGTCTACTGCTTCCTGAAGCATCCGCTTTTCATTGCGAATAATAACGTCAGGAGCTTTAAGCTCTAATAATTTCTTCAAGCGATTATTCCGATTAATAACTCTCCGATATAAATCATTTAAATCACTGGTAGCAAATCTTCCACCATCCAAAGGAACCAAAGGCCGTAAATCAGGTGGGATAACTGGTAAAATACGCAAAATCATCCACTCCGGCTTATTCCCAGATTTCATTATTGAATCAACAATCTTTAAATTTTTAACCAGTTTTTTTATGTTTGCTTCAGATTTAGTAGCAGCCAACTGTTTGCGGAGTTTTTTACTTAATTTATCAAGATCAACTTCTGCTAACAAAATACTGATTGCATCAGCACCCATCATTGCGGTAAATTTATTTCCATAACGGCTTACATATTCCTGATAACGGTCTTCTGTAAGCAATTCTTTCTTTTTTAACGGAGTATCACCTGGCTCAAGAACAACATATTCTTCATAGTAAATTACTTTCTCCAACTCACGTTGAGTCATATCAAGAATAGCGCCCATTCTGGAAGGCATTGCCTTAAAAAACCAGACATGAGAAACCGGAGCCGCAAGGTCAATATGCCCCATACGTTCACGGCGAACCTTAGAAAGAGTAATCTCTACACCACAACGATCGCAAACTATACCTTTATGCTTGATTCTTTTATATTTGCCGCAATTACATTCCCAGTCTTTACTCGGGCCAAAAATCTTTTCACAGAACAATCCGTCCTTCTCAGGTTTCAAAGTACGATAATTGATTGTTTCCGGTTTTTTAACTTCACCCTTTGACCAGGATTTTATAACATCCGGCTCAGCAATCCTTATAGATATAGCATCAAATGCATTTGCATCTTGTGCCATTATTATTCCTTTCTATTCTTCTTATTGGTTTTTTCCTTAACATCATGCTTTGATTCTGTTCTAATATCCAAAGCAAGACTTTGCAATTCCTTTACCAAAACGTTAAAAGATTCCGGGGTACTTGGATTTAACGCATTTTCACCCTTAACGATCGACTCATATATCCTTGTCCTTCCAACCACATCATCACTCTTAACCGTCAGTAATTCCTGGAGAGTATATGCTGCTCCATACGCTTCAAGAGCCCACACTTCCATTTCTCCAAAACGCTGGCCACCAAACTGAGCTTTACCACCCAATGGCTGTTGAGTAACCAGAGAATAAGGACCAATTGATCGAGCGTGTATTTTATCGTCAACAAGATGGGCAAGTTTTATTATATAAATATAACCCACGCAAACTTTTTTATCAAAATTAGTTCCAGTATAACCATCGCGGACAATTACTTTTCCGTCTTCCGGCAAACCAGCAAGCTTTAATTCACTTCTAATTTCCTCTTCCTTACAGCCATCGAATACAGGACTAGCAACAGTAAATCCTAAGACTTTTGCTGCCCATCCAAGATGAGTTTCCAGTAACTGTCCAACATTCATACGTGAAGGTACACCCAAAGGATTAAGCACAATCTCTACAGGTGTTCCATCTGGCAAGAAAGGCATATCTTCCTCAGGAAGAATCCTGGCAATAACACCCTTATTTCCATGCCGCCCAGCCATTTTATCTCCAACAGAAAGACGCTTTTTGCTGGCAACAAGAACAACTACTTTCTTTAATACTCCGGGAGGTAATTCATCTCCACGTTTTACCTTTTCAATTTCTCTTTCAAGTTCATCATAAAATTCTTTAATTTGATCATCTAAGATATTAATTACTTTAGCAATCTCATTTACTGATTGAACATCTCCATCGATTTTAATGCTGTCGATATCAATTCGTTCTATTTTTTTCAGATCTTTTTGTTTAACAACTTTGTTTGCCCCAAGCAGTACTGCCCCGGTTTCTTCATCAAGTAAACTAGCAGAAATTTTCTTACCTAAAAGAAAATTAGACAGTTTAATACTGCGTTCAGCTGTTAATTTTTTAATCTGGTCATCATAATATTTACGGATTTTATCAATTATCCGCATTTCCTCGCCAATTTGTTCCTTAGATTTACTTTTCAAACCTTTTCTTGAGAAAACACGCACATCAATAACTACCCCTTCAATTCCCGGAGGAACGTTCAAAGAAGTGTCTTTGACATCCTGCGCTTTTTCTCCAAAAATTGCGCGAAGCAATTTTTCTTCAGGAGAAAGCTCTGTTTCACTTTTAGGAGTAACTTTTCCAACTAATATATCTCCGGGATGAACTTCAGCACCAATCCGAACAATACCGTCATCACCCAAATCTTTTAAGGACTCTTCGCCAATATTGGGAATATCGCGGGTTATTTCTTCATTACCTAAACGGGTATCACGAGCTTCACACTCAAATTCCTCGACATGTACAGATGTGTACATATCTTCTTTAACAACTCGCTCACTAATCAGAATCGCGTCTTCATAGTTATATCCACGCCAAGGCATAAAAGCACAAAGCACATTTCTACCCAATGCTAATTCGCCATTTTTAGTTGCCGCTCCATCCGCAAGCACCTCGCCTTTTTTAACCTTTTGACCAGCAGTTACTATCGGTCTTTGATTTATACAAGTAGAAGCATTTGAACGTTGAAATTTTTTCAAAGCATATGCTTTAGTATCAACAATAATTTTATTCGAGTCCACATATTTGACCGTTCCAGCACTTTCAGCAATAATAACAGCTCCTGTATCTGCTGCCACTTTTGCTTCCATGCCAGTACCAACCAAAGGCGCCTCTGTGTCTAGTAAAGGCACAGCCTGGCGTTGCATGTTTGATCCCATAAGCGCCCGATTAGCATCATCGTGCTCAAGAAAAGGAATTAAACTAGCAGCCACACTAACAATCTGCCGAGGAGAAACGTCCATATAATCAACTTCATCTCTTGTCGCTTTAGGAAAATTACCTTTATGCCGGCAGGAAATTAAGTTATTAACAAAACGCCCTTTATCATCTAAAGGCGCATTGGCTTGAGCAATTACATATTGATCTTCTAAATCCGCGCTTAAATAATCGAGTTTTTCTGTTACCACGCCTTTAACTACTTTACGATAAGGTGTTTCAATAAAACCAAATTCATTAATTCGGGAAAATGTAGTAAGCGAAGCAATAAGTCCAATATTCGGCCCTTCAGGTGTCTCAATTGGACAGATACGGCCATAATGCGAATAATGCACGTCACGAACTTCAAATCCAGCTCTTTCCCTACTTAATCCTCCAGGTCCTAAAGCACTCAACCGTCTTTTGTGCGTTAACTCTGAAAGTGGATTAGTTTGATCCATAAACTGGGAAAGCTGACTTCTGCCAAAAAAATCCTTTACAACCGAAGAAATCAGTTTGGAGTTAATCAAATTATGCGGCATAACAGTATCCATTTCATAGATACCCATGCGCTCACGCACAGAGCGCTCCATTCTGGCAAGTCCGATTCTGAATTGATTCTGAACCAATTCACCGACAGTCCGAACCCGTCTATTTCCCAGATGGTCAATATCATCAACGATACCTTCGCCTGTTTTTAATTTAAACAGATACTTTATCGCGTTTACAATAGTATCAGTATCTAAAACACGGTTTTCAATATCCACGTTCATATTAAGTTTTCGATTAAGCACAAAACGCCCAACATTACCTAAATCATAACGCTTCGGATCAAATATCAGTCTTTCAATCAAGCTTTGCGCGGACTCGATAGTAACGGGATCACCCGGTCTTAATCTGCGATAAATCTCGAATAATGCTTCTTCTGTATTTGTGGTTCTGTCTTTCTCCAGAGTGTTAATCAACTCCACTCCCGGAGCAACAAAACACTGAATTTTCTTAATGCCAAGATCTAGCAACTGATCCAGAGCATGAGTAGTTAAACGAGTTCCCGAGGAAATAAGAGTAGTTGTCGCGTCTTTAGGGTTTGCAATATTTTCCGCCAAAACTATTCTATTCATATCTTGCGTACTTTTTAGCGGCAAACGGACTTCCTCGATAGGGTAAAAAAGCTTCAGTATTTCAGTGTTAGAAGAAAACCCAATAGCTCTTAAAAACGTAGTCGCAAAAAATTTACGTCTGCGATCAATGAAAACATAAAGGATATCATTTGAATCAAATTCAAATTCAACCCAAGCTCCGCGATAAGGAATAATTCTAGAAGAAAAAAGTTTTTTCCCAGAAATATGCGGTGTTTCTTCAAAACAAATTCCTGGAGAACGATGCAATTGGCTAACCGCAACACGCTCATCACCATTGATTACAAAAGTTCCGTAATCAGTCATAAGCGGCAATTCACCCATATAAACTTCTTGTTCTTTGATTTCTTTACCTGCTCGCAGTCTAAGCTTTACTTTAAGAGGAGCAGCAAAGCTCAGACCACGCCGCTGACACTCCTCAACATCATATTTCGGTTTTTCCAGATTATAATACATGTATTCCAATCGACAAGTTTTATCAAAATTCTCAATTGGAAACACTTCTAGAAATACAGATTGCAAGCCTCTATTTTCTCGTTTTGTCTTTGCCACATCCAACTGCAGGAAATCATGATAAGATTTACGCTGCACGTGTAATAAATGCGGCACTTCGAAAACTTCTTTTAATCTTGCGTAACTTTTTCTTTCTATCATATAAGGTCACCTTAGCTCGGCGTTACCGTTTATTATAATTATTTTACTTTAATTCAACAGAAGCACCTTGCTCTTCAAGCTTCTTTTTAATTTCCTCGGCTTCTTCCTTGCTCACATTTTCTTTAACAGCCTTTGGCGCGGAATCAACAAGATCCTTTGCTTCTTTAAGACCTAAATTTGTGATCGTGCGGATTTCTTTAATAACCTGAATCTTCTTATCCCCACTTGCTTTTAAAATTACAGTAAAGCTGGTTTTTTCTTCTGCCGCCGCAGCTCCACCTGCTGCAGGAGCTGCTGCTACTGCCATAGGCATTGCCGCGGAAACACCAAACTTATTTTCTAATACTTTAACAAGATTAGATAATTCTAAAACATTCATCTCTTCGATACTTTTCACAATCTCTTCTGATTTCGGAGATAACTTTACCGCTTCTTTTACCTGTTCTGACATATTAATCCTCCTTTGTCCGGTTTAATCTTTTTTTTTATTTATTTGATTTAAAACATTAACAAAGCCACGAATTGGCCCAGATAACACATTTACAAATCCCGCGATCGGCGATTTCATTCTATTAACAACTGTAGCCAAAAGAACATTTTTACTAGGCAAATCTGAAAGCTCTTTTGTTTTTTCTTCGTTTACAACTTGCCCATCGACTAAACCACCGCGTACTTTAAAAGTTTCATGATCTTTTGAAAAATCAAACAATGTTTTCGCAACAGCAACCGGATCATCATTGTAAACCGCGATACCCGTAGCCCCGTGTATATATTGTTTTACATCATCCCACTGAAGCGCTGATAAAGCTTTTTTAATAAGCGTATTTTTTGTAACAATAAGACCAGATGAATTCTTTTCCAGTTTTCTTCTTAATGAGTCGATATCTACTACGCCCACCTTTTCGAAATTAGCAACAATCAATCCAGAAGAATTCTTAAATCGATTTGTTATTTCTTCAACCATATATTCTTTTTCAAGATGTGCCATGACAAATAACCCCTTATGCTATTTAATATTATATCCTGATGCTTCCAGCCTTAATCCAGGTCCCATTGTGCTAGTTACATAAATATCCTTTATGTACTGTCCTTTTGCAGTCTGCGGCTTTGCTTTATTAACAGCATCAATAACTGTTTTAGCATTTTCAATAATCGCCTCATCCGCAAAAGAAAGCTTGCCAATTGAAACATGAATACCAGCTAACTTATCCATTTTAAATTCTACTTTACCGGCTTTTGCTTCTTTAACTGCCTTGCCAACATCCTTAGTCACAGTTCCAGCTCTTGGGCTTGGCATAAGACCGCGCGGACCAAGAACTTTTCCTAGTTTAGCTAAGTCTCTCATTATTTCCGGAGTGGCTATTGCTACATCAAATTCAAGCCATCCCGTATTTACCTTATCAATCAGTTCCTGCCCGCCAACATAATCAGCCTTTGCTTCTTTAGCGGCATTGGATTCTTCACCTTTACAAAATACCGCGACTCTCACGTCCCTACCTATTCCATGAGGCAGCACTACATTACCTCGCACCATTTGATCAGAATGCTTTGCGTCCACTCCAAGATGAAAAGCTAAATCAACAGACTCATCAAATTTGACTTTATGCGATTTCTTAAGAATAAACACAATTTCTTCCATTGTGTACATCTTATCCTTTTCAAACAACTTCTTAAATTCTTCAACTCTCTTACTTGCTTTTTTCATATAAATTATTCCTTTACTTCAATACCCATGCTTCTTGCAGTACCTTCAACAATACGCATAGCATTTTCTACTTTAGAGGCATTTAAATCTTCCATTTTTATTTTCGCAATCTCTTCAACCTGAGCTCTGGTAACACTACCAACCTTTTCTTTATTCGGCACTCCCGATCCTTTTGCTAAATTAGCAGATCTTTTCAGCAAAACAGAACAAGGCGGACTCTTTAAAATAAAAGTGAAGGTTCTATCTTCAAAAATAGTTAATACTACTGGGATAATAAGTCCTTGTTTATCTTTCGTAGCATCATTAAACTTTTTACAAAAATCCATAATATTTACACCATGCTGCCCCAGTGCTGGACCAACTGGTGGGGCTGGATTTGCCGCTCCGGCAGGAATCTGTAACTTAACTTTTGCTTTTATTGGTTTTGCCATAATCTAGTCCTTATTATTAATATTAAACTTTTTCTACTTGCCAATATTCCAACTCAACAGGTGTAGAGCGGCCAAAAATTGAAACCAAGACCTTTATCTTTCCTTTGGTTGGATATACTTCATCTATATCACCATTAAAATTGGTAAACGGACCTTCAATAATTTTTACCGACTCACCTTTTTCAAAATTAATTTTTGGCATCGGCTTTTCTTTACTATCCTCAGCCTGCTTTAAAATTCCAGCAACCTCTGCTTCAGTTAAAGGATGCGGCTTGGCTCCTGGTCCGATAAACCCAGTAATCCCCTGAGTGTTTCTAACCAAATACCAATTTTGATCATTAAGTTCCATTTCGATAAGAATATATCCTGGAAAAAATTTTCTTTCCATGATTTTTTTCTTCCCCCCCCTAACTTCACTAACTTTCTCTTTAGGGATTAGAATTTGGGAAATACTTTCTTGAACTCCTGCAGACTGGATTCTGTTTTCCAGAAGAGTTTTTACCTTATCTTCATGTCCTGTTTGTGTGTGAACTACATACCAACGTTTTGCCATAGCTTATTTAATTACCGATCCTACAATTAATGTATATATTAGGTCAATTGCGTAAACAAAAGCTGTTAATATCCCTACGGATACAATAACAACCATTGTTGAATTCAATAGTTCATCACGAGACGGCCATGAAACTTTAATCATCTCTGATTTTACATTCATAAAAAAATTTTTTACTTTATTCATTTTTTTTACCCTAGTCTATACTTCCTCCAGAAAAACTGGCAGGAGCGGAAGGAGTCGAACCCTCAGTAACGGTTTTGGAGACCGTTGGTTTGCCATTAACCGACGCTCCTATAACCTATAATAGATTATTGGTTTTTAAAAAATTAACACTAAAAATACAAACACCACTCTTAAATTAAGCAAATAAAAAACGTTATTTATTTCGTTTGTCTATGCAACGTATGTTTTCTACAGCTACGACAAAATTTTTGCAGCTCAAGCTTTTCAGTGTTCTTTTTCTTATTTCTTGTCGAGCGATAATTTCTATTTTTACACTCTTTGCAAGCTATTGTAATTGCTTCTCTCATAATTTATACCTGTTTATTCAATGATTTCTGATATAACACCAGCGCCAACAGTACGTCCACCTTCGCGAATCGCGAATCGCAATTCCTTTTCCATGGCCATTGGCATAATAAGTTCAACTTTCATTGCGATATTATCTCCCGGCATTACCATTTCCACACCTTCTGGCAATGTTACTATCCCGGTTACATCTGTTGTTCTAAAATAAAACTGCGGTCTGTATCCTTTAAAAAATGGTGTATGTCTTCCACCTTCTTCTTTAGTCAGAATATATACCTGCGAGTTGAATTTTGTATGCGGCTTAATCGTCCCGGACTTGGCTAATACTTGACCTCTCTCAACGTCTGTCTTATCTACTCCGCGCAACAATAACCCCACATTGTCTCCTGCCATTCCTTCATCCAGCAGCTTACGGAACATCTCAACTCCAGTTACTACGGTCTTCTTTGTCGCTTCACGCATTCCGATAATTTCTACTTCTTCTCCGACTTTAACAATTCCTCTTTCAATTCTTCCGGTGGCCACTGTACCTCTTCCGGTTATTGAAAATACATCTTCTACTGCCATTAAAAACGGCTTTTCTATCTCTCTTGCCGGAGCAGGAATAAAACTGTCTACTGCTGCCATCAAATCTAAGATTGACTTTACGTTCGGACCGTCTAAATTTCCTGCCTCAAGCTCTTCTAATGCTTTTACTGCTGATCCTTTTACGATCGGTGTATCATCTCCAGGAAATTCATACTTGTTCAATAAATCTCTTATCTCAAGCTCTACAAGCTCTAATAACTCTGCATCATCGACCATATCTACTTTGTTCATGTATACTACAATCGCGGGTACATTTACTTGTTTTGCTAATAATATATGTTCTCTTGTCTGCGGCATTGGCCCATCTGGAGAAGATACTACTAATATCGCTCCATCCATCTGCGCTGCCCCAGTTATCATATTCTTTATATAGTCAGCATGCCCTGGACAATCAACGTGCGCGTAATGTCTGGTATCTGTCTCATATTCAGCATGATGTACATTGATTGTTACTCCACGCTCTTTCTCTTCTGGCGCATTATCAATTTCATCGTACCTCTTAGCTTTGGCTAAACCTTTTGATGCTAATACGTTTGTTATCGCTGATGTCAATGTTGTCTTACCATGATCAACGTGTCCGATTGTTCCAATATTTACGTGTGTCTTATTCCGTTCAAATTTCTCTTTTGCCAT
>JAHITE010000062.1 GCA_018817585.1 Candidatus Omnitrophota bacterium | reverse complement strand
TGAACCATAATTTTCCTCCATTTTTGTTGTAACTGTTTGTGATTGAACTAGTTACATTATATCATTAATGGAGGGAATTGCAAGAAAATAAGTTATGTAACTTATTTAATTATAGATGGTTATGAATTTTACACAAGGCTTTATATAAAGAGAAAGGAGGGGAAATGAGAAAGGTAGAAGGGGTTCCGCTGTCTAGGGAAAGAATAATCTATCCTAATGCTGTTTATCATATTACGCATCGGGCGCCGGGGCGAGAGATGCTATTTCTGGAAGATAGCGATTATCTTTACATGCTTTCCTTGTTAAAAAGTATTCCGCAGAAATTTAATTGGAAGATATTTTCATTTTGCTTGATGCCTAATCATTTGCATTTATTAGTTCGAATAAAAGATGAAAATCTTTCGCTGGGAGCAAAATATTTATTTGAAAAATACGCAAAATATCTTAATGCGAAATACTCAAGAAAAGGTCCAGTTTTTTGTAAGCCTTTTAGGGCGAGTTTATGCTTAAATGAGAAATATTTGCTTGCTATTTCTTTGTATATTCATTTAAATCCCTTTAAAGCAAGATTAATAACGGAATTGGGTAAATACAGGTGGAGTTCTTTAAATTTATTTGTAGGCAGAATTAGTAGGCAAAGTTTTGTTGATAGCGATTTTATCTTAAATATGTTAAACGATAATACTGATAAAGGAAAAGAAATATATATTACTTTAATAAACGATGCTATAAATATCCGACTAAATGCTATTTCTCAGGATCTGAATGCCTTAAACAAGTTTAGGCTGGAATTTGCTTATTACATGAAATCAAAAGATAAGGTGGATAACGTTGATGAAGATACCTTGAAGCTATGTGATGAAATAGAAAGAAGTAAAAAAATCAAGCGGTTCACCCGCCCTGAAGATGTAGCGGCTATAAAATATCTAGGGGAGCAGTTACTTTCTAATGGCTATACAATTTCAGAAATCGCCAAAATGCTGAACAAAAGCAGACAGCTTATTTCCCGCAAACTAATCAAGTAATCCTGCAACAGCCAATAACAACCAAATATAACATAACGAGCATTGCTTGTAATGTTAGTAAACATCAAAAATTCCTCAAAATATTTATGAGTAACAAAATAAGCAATGCTTGAAATGTAAGTTTTATTATATAAACCCCCGTGGGTTTCTTGCTGCTTAAAAATCTAAAATAGTATTTAATAAGATAATATTTAAAACACTTTAATTTAAAAACAAGCATTATTTGAGCATACTACTTTTTATCTCCACATGTGTATATTAGTATGCAGTGAGGCATAAAATACTCATTAATTTAAGGTTTTTAGAAAGTTTAAATAATAGAGAAAATTTGATTTATAACTTATTGATTTAAAAGGAGTTGCAATGTAATGTTTTTAATAAAAGTGTTTAACTTGGCATGTTTAGTGCTACTTGAAAGTCATGGATAAAATATTTAATTTGATAAATAGGGCTTTTTTAAAAATTAATTTTAAGTTATTGTTAGGTTTTAGTATTTCTTTAACAGTAATGCTGGTTTGTTTTGATACAAATAATATTCTTGCCGGGACTAATACCTATGATTTTTCCACAGGAGCTGGGATAAATAAATGGGGCTATGAGTCAGGGGTTAGCGCTAAGCCACCGGCTGCCAATAATCTGCCAAGTTCCGCGACAATGACTTATTCCAATATAAGCACGGATAATAGTATTCGGGAGACGGCTATTTCCGGTACTAATGGTATCTATCCCGCACAGCGTTTCAAGTTTACGATCACAGAAACAGAATCCACAGTAGAACAAATCAATGTTTTATGGAACGGTATTGGTGATGGAAAGACTAATGACGGTGTTGAGCTCTATATTTGGGACTATTCCGGCAATGCTTATGTGTTTTTGAATTCAACCGGTCTTGCTAGCGAGGTAAATTTAACAGGTTCTTTAAGCGTAAACTGCGCGAATTATATTGATAGTGACGGGTCTGTTCAGCTATTAGCTGTAGGGATCGATGTTGATAGGAGAAGTTTAATTAGTACTGATTATGTGAAAGTAGATATTATAACTAATGATCCTCCTACTGTGACGATTAATTCTGCTGCGCAGAAAACTGATGGCAGCGGTGAAGTCAGCATAAGTATTGAGGCAGATGATCTAAATGAAAATAACAGCAGGGTAAGTATCTATTATGGGCTTACTGCTTTAACCTGCACGAATAAAGCAACTATGACCGGGATTGCAACTGCTGATATAATACCAGTTCCGGATATAAATACTGCTAATGTTTATCAGGTGGGAGATACCACTCCAATTAAAACAGCTGGAGTGGGAGCAAATACAATTACCTTTAACTGGAATACTAAAATTGATTTGCCTGATATAGTCGGCACTTATTTTATAAAGATAGTGATTAATGATGAAAAAACAGATTGTCTTATCCCTCCGACAATAAGCACTAATATTGACAATGTGAATCCGACTAACCCGGCTGTGCCGGCGTCAGGGTATCGCACTTTAGCCAAAATAGAGAGCATCTCCAATAATACATGGCAGAATGATGACAATGATCCTTATTTTGAATGGTCAGGCGCCAATGATACTGGTTCTGGGGTGTCAGGGTATTCAGTATACTGGGGCACTGATTCAAATGGTGAGCCGGGATTAATTCAAGAGCAGACAGAGGCAAGTTATCAGGTGGGTTCTCCTACTGGAGACGGAACATTTTATCTTCGGTTAAGAACTTTTGATAATCAGGGAAATTATAGCAGTTTGCTTACTGTTTTTATTTTTAAATATGATAATACTAATCCGATAAGTCCCAGTGCGCCGGCTTTTGCCTGGCAAGCATCAAGTAAAATTTATCCCATAAGTAATGATACATGGCAGGATGCTGATAATACGCCTTATTTTGAGTGGTCAGGATCTAATGATGGTTCTGGTTCAGGGGTATCAGGATATTCCGTATACTGGGGTATTGACTCAAATGGTGAGCCGGGATTAATTAAAGAGCAGTCAGCTAATAACTACCAGGTGGCTTTAGGCACTGCTGAGGGAACTTACTATCTTCGGGTAAGGGCTTTTGACAATTTCGGGCTGTATAGTCCAGATATTACTTTGTTTATTTTTAAGTATGATATAAATGCTCCGACTAATCCGATTGCTTCGTGCAGCGCATGGGATTCATCAGCTAAAGGTACAGCTATTTCTGATAATACGGCTCAAGGTATAGATCAAACTCCTTACTTTGAATGGTCAGGTGCTGCTGACGGCAATGGCCAAGGAGTAAGCGGTTATTCTGTGTATTTTGGGGTAAGCCCTGTTGGAGAGCCGGGCATTGTTCAAGAACAGGCAGGAGTAAGTTATAACGTTAGTACTCCTACAGGAGAAGATACTTATTATTTAAGAGTAAGAACCTTTGATAGCTTAGGTCACTATAGTAATCCGCTTACCTTATTTACTTTTATTTACGATGGGACAAAGCCCACAGTTATGATCAGCGTACTGCCGAATCCTACCGGGCATAGGGCGCAAGGTGAATTAAGGTTTGTTTTAATGTTTTCGGAAGAAATGGATATTGGGGCGGCTCCTATAATAAGCTATGACCCTGCCGGGGCAATCGAATTACAACCAGTTTCTTTTAGCGGCGTTTGGTCAACTACAACCAACCCAAATGATACTTATACTGTCTATAATACGAATATTATTGATAGTTCTACTGGTGATGGGATTGCGGTGATAAGTGTATCAGCGGCACAAGATATTGCCGGCAATATCATAATTGATGATACTGATGATACTTTTGATATAGATACAACTGTTGATCACTTTGAGATAAATCACGATGGACAGGCATTGGTGGATATTGCCGAAGATATAATGATTACCGCAAAGAATATTACTAATTGTACTGTTTTAGATTTTACAGGCAATATCATTCTAAGCACCTTGAATGAAACAGGAGAAATAACCTGGGCTTTAAACACCGGCAGCGGTAGTTTTAATGATAACGGTGCTGGTGTAGACACTGCTACCTATACATACTCTGCTTTAGATAATGGCGTGGTAATACTACAGGTAACTGATAGTGCTGCGGATATATTAGATGTGGAGGTTACTGATTCAATCCACATTGATAATGATACAGAAGGCGGTTTGACTATTTCTACCACAGCTTTAGGTTCTTTTGTTATTGCTCACGATACTTCGGCCACAGCAGGTATTGCCGAGACAATTACAATCACGGCAAAAGACACAGGCGGGCAGACAAAGACAGATTATGCCGGCACGGTTATGCTTGATACAACTGGTACAGCCACTGC
Organism: Candidatus Omnitrophota bacterium; assembly: GCA_018817585.1. GTDB lineage: Bacteria > Omnitrophota > Gorgyraeia > B26-G9 > B26-G9 > JAHITE01. The sequence goes on along the minus strand of JAHITE010000062.1, from coordinate 43,609 downwards.
TATTACCTGGGCAAAGAGTTTAGGAGGCGGCTCATTTAGCGATGGAGGGCCGGTTGCAGATACAGCGTCGTATACATTTCATGATAATGATAATGGGGTGGCTGTGTTTACGATTACAGATACAAAGGTTGAAACAATAAATATTTCAGCTGTTGACGGAGCAATAATAGATGATAATACAGAAGGAAATTTAACCCTAGTTCCAGGAGAGGTGGATCATTTTGTGATAAGCCATGATAATGCGGCAATTGCCGGTACCGCGGATAATGTGGGAATTACGGTTTATGATGCTTTTAATAATATAAAGACAGATTATATTGGAACCATAACTGTAGATACTGATGGTGATCCAAACAGGATTAATTGGGCAAATGTAGATGGATCAGGTACTTTTACAGACAATGGGGCAGAGTTTGATACAGCAGTGTATACATTTATTGCCGGCGACGCAGGTACAGTTACGCTTAGTATTAATGATACGGCCGCGGAAAGTTTAAATATTTCAGTAAACGGTGATGGGAAAAGTGATGATAATACTGAAGGTAATTTAATTGTTTCTCCCGCGGTAATTGATTATTTTGTGATCGCGCATGATGCTAGCGCTAATGCCGGTGTGCCGGAAAATATTACAGTAACCGCCAAAGATGTTTATGGAAATAATAAGACTGATTATACAGGTACAATTACTCTGGATACCAATGGAACTGCGGCTAGCATTGCCTGGGCGCTGAAAACAGGAATTGGTTTATTCGCGGATGGCGGAGCAAGCGCTGATACAGCGACATATACATTTGATTTGGCTGATAATGGATCTGCGGTTTTCTCAATCACAGATATCGCGCAAGAGGTTCTGAATATCCTGGTTTCCGGAAACGGAAAAACCGATAATGATAATGAAGGCAGCCTTACTATTGGAGCTCCGGTTATCCAGAACTTTGTAGTGATCCATGACGGCACGGCAAACGCGGGCGTAATAGAAAATATTACGATAACGGCAAAAGATAGTTTGGGTAATACAATGACCAGCTATAACGGAACCATTACAGTGGATACTAATGGCACGGCAAATACGATTGCCTGGTCATTAGTCAGTGGTTTGGGAACTTTTAATGACAATGGGGCAAGTGTAGATACATGTACTTATACATTTTCGGCTTTAGATAATGGGACAGCAATTTTGGGAATAAATGATACAACCCAGGAGATAATCGACATAGATGTATTAGGGGATTCAAAGACTGATAATGATACAGAAGGGAATTTAGAAGTAGGCGCAGCGCTTTTAAGCTATTTTCTTATAAATCACGATACTACTGCTACTGCGGGTATTGGAGAAAACCTGACCATAACTGCCAAGGATACAGTAGGCAATACCAAAACAGATTATATTGGAACAATCACTGTAGATACAAATGGAACAGCAGATGCAATTACCTGGGCGATTATTAGCGGTAATGGTTCTTTTGCCGATGGCGGGGCGGAATTTGATACAGCAACCTATACTTATGATTTAACTGATAGCGGTGTAGTAATTTTGAGTTTAAATGATACTAAAGCTGAGATGATTAATATCTCTGTATCTGGGGATGGCAAGACAGATAATAATACTGAAGGTGATCTGGCGGTAAGTCCGGGAGTCATTGACCATTTTAGAATTTTTCATGATACTTCAGGAATAGCTGGTATTGCTGAGCCAATTACTATTTACGCGCGTGACGCGAATGAGAATACTCTGACAAGCTATACCGGCAGTATTACTATAGATACTACTGGTACGGTTACTGCTGTGACCTGGGCATTGCAATCAGGCGTAGGTTTGTTTGTAGACGGCGGGGCAAGTGTTGATACAGCGACATATACATTCAGCGGCGCGGATAATGGCACTGTTGTCTTAAATTGTACAGATACTTCCAGCGAAAGCATAAACATATCAGTAGCAGGCGATGGTAAAATTGATGATGATTTAGAAGGTAATTTAGTAATTAATCCTCCTGGCACACAGAGTACGGGATTACGCTCAGCTGCAGCTAATAGCGGAACTTTCACTAGCCCGGCTAATGCTTATGTGAATAATTCGATTTTTGCTACATCACTAAAAAACGAAGTACATAATTATTATAACTATGGCAATTCCTTGCCATATAACGCGATTATTCTTGGTTTTGAAGCAAGAATAGATGGAAAGACCTCAAGACTGGAAACCGGAACAAAAGCGCAATATTATGCTTTAGAACTTTCCTGGAACAGCGGGCTTAATTATACCAGTACCGGGTATAAAACTCCGGCGCTTACAACAACAGAAAGCACATATACTTTAGGCAGTGCCACTGATACATGGGGAAGGACTTGGACTAAGGCTGAGATTAATGACACTAATTTTAGGGTAAGAGTTATTGCTGATTCACTCGCTTCTACTCGGAGTTTCTTATTGGATTGGATTCCAGTTAATGTTTATTATGAGATCGGAGCAAGCTCAACATCCAACAGTGTTATAAGCACTCAGGTAGGGGCAGGGCAGACGGATAATTTGATTCTAGATATTACAATTACTAATAGTGCTGGTTCTTTGGATACGGTTACGGCAATTACAGTGAACAATACAGGAACGGCGGCGGATTCTGAAATTTCAGCTGTAAAACTTTATTATGATAGTAATAATTCCGGAGATTATACAACAGGAGTTGATACGCAAATAGGATCAGGAACATTTGCTTCAGGCACAAAGACCTTTACAGGGTTTAATGTAAATATCGCGGCTGATGGAGGAACAGAGGAATTTTTTGTTGTGTTTGATATTGCTTCAAACGCGGTGGTAGGCAAAATTATTGACGCGGCTATTCCGGTAAACGGGATTAGTTTGACTAAAACAGGGGTAATAGAGCAAAGCGTATTAAATTCAGCTGGAACGCGGCAGATTACAAGGATGCTTGATCATTTTGTAATTAGCCATGATGGCGCGGGCATTGCCGGCGGTAATGAACAAGTAAGTATTACGGCAAAAGATGCTTATGGAAATGTAATAACTAACTATACCGGAACGATTACTTTAGATACTAACGGCACGTCTAATTTTATTACCTGGTCATTGCAAAGCGGCTATGGCAGCTTTAATGATGGAGGAGCAGGTGTTGATACAGCAACCTATGCTTTTAATGTCGCGGATAATGGTGCGGCTGTATTTAATATGAATGATACTTTAGCGGAAACTTTGAATATATCAGTAACCGGAGATTCGAAAAGTGATGATAATACAGAAGGCAATTTGGTTATAAATCCTGCTGTGCTTGATCATTTTGTTGTTTTACACGATACAGCCGCGATTGCCGGAATAGCGGACAATGTTACGGTAACAGCCAAAGATGCTTATGAAAATACCCTAAATGATTTTGCCGGGACAATAACTTTAAATACTACAGGTACACCAACAGTTATTACCTGGCAATTAGTTTCCGGGTTTGGGATATTTAATGACGGCGGTGCGAGTGTGGATACAGCAAACTATACATATGTGCCGGCTGATAGCGGCGCGGCAATATTCAGCATTACGGATATAAAAGCTGAAGTATTAAACATATCAATAACTGGAGATGGAAAACTGGATGATAATACAGAAGGCGATTTGGCAGTAAGTCCTGGTGTAATAAATTATTTTGTTGTTTCTCATGATAATCAAGCCGTCGCAGATATCGCGGAATCAATAATTATTACAGCTAAAGATGTTTACGCGAATACAAAATATGATTATACTGGGACAATAGCTGTGGATACAACGGGAACCGCAACAACAATTACATGGGCCAATATAAGCGGGGCGGGAATTTTTAATGATAATGGTGCGGGTTTTGATACTGCCTCTTATACATATGATTTAACAGATAATGGCGTAGTTACATTAAGTATTATTGATATAAAGACAGAAACAATAAATATATCAGTAGCCGGAGATGCTAAAACTGACAATGATGCTGAAGGCAATCTTGTGTTTATCCCCGGGGATATTGATCATTTTGTAATTTCTCACGATGGAGTAGCGACAACCGGAATATCAGAACAAATCACTATTTACGCGTATGACGCGAATAATAATATCAAGGATGATTATACCGGCACAATCACACTGGATACCACAGGAACAGCGACAACTATTGCTTGGTCATTATACTCTGGAAGCGGAACTTTTGTTGACGGAGGCACGAGTGTTGATACAGCTATTTATACATTTGCGGACATAGATAATGGGGTGGTGGTTCTTAATATTCTTGATTATACTGCTGAAACAATTAATATCTCGGTTTTGGGAAATAGCAAGACTGATGATGATACTGAAGGCACACTTAATATTGCTTCTTCAGGTCTTGACCATTTTGTGATTACGCATGATGGTAATGCGATTGTTGGTACAGCAGAGTCAATTACGATTACTGCTAAGAATGCCAATGGGGATACTTTGCAGACTTATCAAGGGCAGATTACGGTAGATACAACCGGAACAGATAATTCTATTGCCTGGGCCCTGCAAACAGGAAACGGCTCTTTTATTGACGGGAATACAGAGCAAGATACCTGTACATACCAGTTTTCAGCTGTAGATAATGGAGTAGTTGTTTTGAATATTACGGATGCTATGGAAGAAACAATCAATATCTCTGTGTCTGGTGAGGGCAAAACTGATGATAATACCGAACTAAACTTAATTATTAATCCTGATGGCCTTCATCATTTTATTCTTTCACACGATGGAATCGCAAATTCAGGAGTTTCTGAATTGATTGTGATCACGGCCAAAGATGCTAATAATGTTACCTTAACATCTTATACAGGAACAATCACAGTAGATACAAATGGAACAGCCTCGGCAATTACCTGGGCAAAGGTAAGCGGAGGAGGAGCGTTTGCTGAAGGCGGAGCAAGTGTAGATACAGCAACTTATACATATGTTTCAGGAGATCTGGGAGCAGTTAGTTTGAGTATTAATGATACTAAGAAAGAGACAATTAATATTTCAGTAGCCGGAGACAGCAAGAGCGATGATAATTCAGAGGGAAATCTTGTGGTTTCAGCAGGAGCGATTGATCATTTCTTAATCAGCCATGATAATAGTGCTATTCAAAATGTCGCGGAGCAAGTTAGTATTACTGCTAAGGATTTGTATGGCAATACTAAGGACAATTATTTAGGGACAATATTAGTAAGCACGCTTAATGAAACAGGAGAAATAATTTGGAGTTTACAGACAGGCGGCGGAGTTTTTAGTGATGCTGGTACTGGAATAGATAGCGCGACTTATGGCTATATAGTTTCAGACGCGGGAATTGTCACTTTAACTTTGAGCTGTAGTCAAGCGGATACTTTAAATATCGCGGTGATTGGTGATGCTAAAACCGATGATGATACTGAAGGTACTTTAGCTGTTCAGGCCTCTTCTGTTACTGCTGACGCGGTAGCGAATCCAGTTACTACAGCATCGGTTACCGCGGGCGCAACAGATATACTTATTCTTGATTTGACAATTACTAATAATAATGTTTTGGCTGGAGATACAATTACTTCAGTAACTCTTAATAATACCGGGACTATTTCTGATAGTGAAATATCTTCGGTGAAACTATATTATGATAGTAATAATTCCGGCGACTATACCTCAGGAGTAGATGCCCAGGTTGGCAGCGGTATATTTTCTGGAGGCAGTAAAACTTTTTCCGGTTTAAGTATAAGTTTGGCGCAGATCGGCACAGAAGATTTATTTGTAGTGGTTGATCTTAATAATAATGTTAATGAGGGCGATATTATTGATATTGAAATTCCGGTCAATGGAATTGTTTTAAGTAATGCTCCGGCTATTAAGAGTTCGGTACTTAATTCAGCTGGCACAAGGTTTATTGAGCTTATTTTAGATCACTTTGTTATCGCGCATGATGGCGCGGCTAGCGCGGGTTTAGCGGAGCTAGTTACAGTTACGGCAAAAGATATTTATGAGAATATATTGACTTCCTATGACGGATTGATCTCGCTGAACACAAATGGTACTGGTGATATCAGCTGGTCTTTATCTTCAGGCTTGGGTAGTTTTGTTGATGCGGGGGGTGACGATGATACAGCGATATATACGTTTAATCCCAGTGATAATGGTTCAGCGGTATTTGCAATTATAGATGAGCTTGCTGAGACGATTAATATAAGTGTCACCGGAGGCGGTAAGTTAGATAATAATACAGAGGGTAATCTGGTAATAAGTCCTAATGTGCTGGATCATTTTGATATTGATCATGATACTGCGGCAGTAGCAGGTATTGCTGAGCAAGTGACTGTAAGGCCGCATGATCAGTATCATAATGTTATTGAGGATTATACAGGTTCAATCACTCTGGATACTAATGGCAGTCTGGATACGATAGGCTGGGCAATATTCGCGGGATTTGGAACATTTAATGACGATGGAGCCGGCGCGGATACAGCGACTTACACTTTTAGTTCTTCAGATAACAGTACTGCTGTTTTTACGATAACTGATACTAGCGCTGAATCAATAGATATAAGTATTACCGGTGATGGTAAAACAGATCTTAATGATGAAGGAAATCTTGTTTTTGCGCCGGCAGGGCTTGATCACTTTCTGATCAGTCATGATAATGTTGCGCAGGCTGGTATTGCTGATAATATTACGATTATTGCAAAAGATGAGTATGGAAATACAATCAGCAATTACGCGGGACAAATAATTGTTGATACAGACGGGACAGCGGCTTCAATCGGCTGGGCTAATGTATCAGGAACCGGTGTGTTCGCGGACAATGGTTTAGATTCGGATACGGCAATTTATACTTATACGGCAAGTGATAATGGTATTGTGGTCTTGTCAATTACGGATGCCATATTGGAAAACCTGAATATTTCAGTATCCGGGGATTTAAAAATTGATGATGATACAGAGGGGCTTTTAAGTGTTGGGCCTGGCCTTATCGATCATTTTTCCATAACCCATGACGGATTTGCTTTACAGAACGCGCCGGAAAATATTATGGTTGATGCTTATGACGCTTTTGGTAATCAAAAGACAGATTACGTGGGCATGATTATCCTAGATACCAGCAGTACCGGCGAGATTACCTGGGCAACTTCTGGGGCAGGGATCTTTAATGATAATGGCATTGGTAATGATACAGCTGTATATACGTTTGATTTAGGTGATAATGGCAGTGCGCTTTTTACAATGACTGACGATACCGCGGAAACGATTAATCTATCTGTCACCGGAGATTCAAAGTCGGACGATGATAATGAAGGGGAATTGGAAGTAGTTGCAGCAGGATTTCATCATTTTAAAATCACTCATGACGGCAATGCGGTTGCTAATGTGCCTGAACATATCACGATAACCGCGAAAGATGTGAGTGATGTTACTGTTAGCAATTATGTGGGCACGATGACTATTGATACTAATGGAACAGCTTCCGCGATTAACTGGACGCTTAATGCCGGAAGCGGTGTTTTTAATGATGACGGCGCCGCGGTAGACACAGCAACTTATACATTTAATCCTGTTGATAATGGTGTAGTGATTTTGGATATTACCAATACCCAAACAGAGACATTAAACATCGCAGTTTCAGGAAGCGGCAAAATCGACGATAATACTGAAGGTAACTTGGTGATTAACCCTGCTGGATTGCATCACTTCAGTATATCCCATGATAATAATGCAATAGCTGGTATCGCGGATAATGTAATAATAACCGCTAATGATGCTAATCAAAATCCAGTAACCAATTATACGGGTTCAATAACTATAGATACAAACGGTACAGCGGGAACAATTACCTGGGCAAAGATATCAGGCAATGGAGTTTTTGCTGATGGCGGCGCCGCGGTAGACACGGCAACCTATACATTTGATGGCGCTGATAACGGAGTTGTTACTCTGAGCATAGCGAATACAAAATCAGAAAGTTTTAATATTTCTGTTATAGGTGATTCAAAATTAGATGATGATACAGAAGGCAATATCACAGTTGTTCCAGCTGGGATTGATCATTTTGTGATTATGCATGATGGTTTGGCAGAAGCCGGGATTGCTGAGAATATAACAATAACAGCAAAAGACGCATATTCTAATACAATAACTGATTATATAAGCCAGATTATAGTAGATACAAATGGTTCCGCGACGACAATTACCTGGGCGAAGATATCAGGCAATGGAGTTTTTGCCGATGGCGGCGTTGCTGTAGATACGGCAACCTATATATTTGATGGCGCTGATAACGGAGTTGTTACATTAACTATAATAGATACAAAATTAGAATCTCTTGATATTTCGGTAGCCGGAGACTCTAAAACAGATAATGATATGGAAGGGATTCTTTCTGTAGGCGCGGGAGCATTGGATAAATTTGTTATCGCGCATGATAATAATGCGATAGCCGGGACTCCGGAATCAATTACGATAACAGCTTATGATGTTTATAATAATATCAAAACTAATTATGCCGGTACTATTACTTTGGATACCAATGGTACGGCTACAAGTATAACCTGGACGAAAATAGCAGGCATTGGTGTATTTAATGATGGGGGTGACTTGCTTGATAGCGCGACTTACGCATTTCTTAGCGCGGATAATGGGACTGCTGGATTTACGATAAATGATACGGTTGCTGAGTCAATTGATATTGATATCTCAGGATCCGGTAAATTTGATGATGATACAGAAGGGAATCTGGTTGTTGTTCCTGCTGGGCTTGACCATTTTAATATTTTGCATGACGGTAGTGCTACAGCAGGTATAGCGGAAAACATAACAATAACCGCCAGAGATATCTATGATAATAATCAGGACGATTATGCAGGGAGTATAATTGTAGATACAAACGGCACAGATACGACAATTACATGGGCCAATGTAAGCGGCGGCGGAATTTTTAATGATAATGGCGCGAGTGTGGATACGGCTGTTTATACATATGACCCAACTGATAACGGGATAGTTACTCTTTCTGTTAATGATACAAAAGCAGAAACGATTCTTATCTCTGTGAGCGGAAGCGGTAAATTGGATGATGATACTGATGAAGACTTAACAGTTAATTCTAATGTTTTAAATTATTTTGTAGTAAGCCATGATAATATTGCGATCCAATCAGTTAGTGAAGATATTTCTGTAACTGCCTATGATCAGTATGGTAATACTAAAATAGATTATACTGGTACTATTACCCTGGATACAACCGGGGATGTTAATAATATTTCCTGGATACTGAATACCGGGTCAGGCAGTTTTCTTGATGGGGGAGTAAGTGCGGATACGGCTACGTATACATATGCAGGGCAGGATGCGGGTATTGCCTTGTTTGGGATGACTGATAATACAGCAGAAACTCTGAACATTGCGGTTGATGCCGGAGGGATAAATGATAATAATACAGAAGGAGATCTAGTAGTTCAGGCTTCTTCCCTTACTATAGATATAATTGCTAATGCCCTAGCCAGCGGTTATATCGGACAAGGAGCAAGCGGCTATGTGCTTATGGATCTGACTTTAACCAATAACAATGTTATGGCAGCAGATGATATCCAGAGTATAATCCTAAATAATACAGGTACTATTTTAGACGCTCAGATAAGTTCAGTAAAACTGTATTATGATAGTAATAATTCAGGGACTTTTAGTCACGGCATTGACGCCCAGGTTGGCGCGGGAAGTTTTTCCGGAGGCAGTATTACTTTTTCAGATATTAATGTGACAATTCCAATCGCGGGAACAGAAGAGCTTTATGTTACGGTTGATCTGGCCGGTACAGTAACTGATGGGGCTATTGTGGATATAAGCGTGCCGGTAAATGGGATTACTTTTGAATTTTCACCTGATGCCGAGGACAGTATTTTAAATTCAGCAGGAAGTTATATTGTTGATTCTATGGTGCCAAGCAGTGTTTTAGACTTAGCTACAACTTCTCATAATAACGCAATAAGCATTTGGAATGATCCGCAGTCACGGGATAATACTGTAACAGTAAGCTGGAGCTTAGCAACAGATTCAGCTAGCGGCGTAGACGGTTATTCTGTGCTTTGGGATAATAATCCGACAACATTGCCTGATAGTGTAAAAGACATAGAACAAACCCAGAACTCAATTACAAGCGCGGCGCTGTCTGATGCTAATACACATTATGTTCATGTGCGCAGCGTTGATAATGTAGGTAATTGGGAATCCACGGCGGCAAGTCTTGGCCCGTTTTACATCGATACTAGTGTTCCGGCAGCGACTTCTATTTATCAAATAATAGAATATGCCGGTGGTGATTATTTAAGTATCAGCGGAAATACGATTTATTATTCCGGTCTTGCTTATTCCGCTTTTCGGGTTTATGTTAGCGCCAGCGATGCGGGATCAGGGTTAAAACAAGCTTTATTCCCAACAACAACCAGCGCGGGCGGAATTGATTTTACGGAAGATGTTGGGGCTTACCAGTATTTATATACATACGAAATATCAGCTCCTGGGGCAAGCTATAATAATGTTAATGCTGTTGTTTATGACAATGCCGGGAATTTGACTAATGTGCCTTTTAGTGTTGTGCTTGATAGTACAGCGCCTGATTTTGTGACAACCCTTACCTCGTCATCGCATACCCAGGGAGTGCCGTCAGTTAATAATGATATTATCTTTACCTGGTCTGATGTTAGTGATACTCAGTCCGGAGTCGCGGGTTATAGTATTATTGTAAATACAAATCCGACTACGATACCGCCGCAATATCTGAACGTGGATCAAGGCCAAGGAACATATACGGCCAGTGATCTGGCTTCCGGCAGTTATTATGGGCATATTCGTAGTGTGGATAATGTGGGTAATTGGTCAAGTACGGTTACCCATGCCGGACCGTATATAATCGGCAGAGGAAATCTAACGGCAGCGATTACGAGTTCGAAAAATATTATTAGTACTGATCAGCAGTTTGAAGTTACTATGATCGTGGATAATACCGGAAGTTCGGCTGTTAATGATGTTGATCCGAGTACTTTGATTGTTGATACAACTGGAGCGGCAACAGCTATTACAAGTTCAAATCCGGCTGCTCAGGATATTGCTCCGGCAGGCCAAAAACAATTTCAATGGACATATACGGCCGGGCTAAATCCCGGGACAATTAGTTTTAAAGGTTATGCTCAGGGAACTGATACTGATGGGATAATTAAATCTAGTGTTATTTCCTCAAATGATATTACAGTCGAACAAAAAGCTAATTTAAGTTTGAGTGTTTTAGCTGCTCCAGCAACTGTAAATACCAATGAAAATATAACGATCAAAGTAAATGTTTCTAATACCGGGCAAGCTGACGCGGTAAATGTGGCGCCATTGCTTACTCCGTCAGGTTCAGCGATTCCAATTATTGATTCAGGGCCAAGCCCTGCAACTGCCACAATAAAAGGCGGCAGATCAAAAGAGTTTGTATTTATTGCTCATGGCGCAGGCGCGGGAGTGGCGAATTTTACAGCAACTATTGCTCAAGGCAGTGATGAAAATTCTAACGCGGTTTTAAGCGTTAACCAAGCTCAGGATTCAGTTACAGTCCAATCACCGCCTTCTTATGAACTGACATCGTCAATAAGCGCGACTCCCGCTTCGGTGCAGCCATCAGGCACTATTACAATTACAATGAATGTTCAGAATACCGGCGGCAGTATATTAAGTAATGTTACTCCGTCTAGTTTAGCTGTGGGCGGAACTTCATCAGACGCGATTTATGCGACTGGGCCTACTCCAGCTAATGTATCAAGTTTGGCTGCAGGAGCAGAACAGCAGTTTATCTGGACTTATACCGCGGGAAGTACATTGGGAACTATTAACTTTACTGGTAATGCTAATTCAACAGAAACAGCATCCAGCGCAACAGCTTCCAGCGATATTACGATTTTAACTGAATCAGCTATTTTAATATCAGCTATTGCCGCTACTCCAGCATCTTTACTTACTAATGCGACAATAACCGTGACAATGACTGTGACCAATACAGCTAATAGCGGAGGGGCAACAGCAGAGAATGTAATTCCATCAATATTAACAATTGGCGGCAGTAGCGGAGAAGCAAATTTATTAACCGGGCCAAGCCCATCCAGCGCGAACATTGCTCCGCAGGCGCAGCAGAATTTTATTTGGACATATAGAGCCGGAATAACTCAGGGCACAGTAAATTTTACGGGTAATGCTTCAGGTACTGATTCCAGTGATCAAGCAGATGTAAGTTCCGCGGCTAATACCTCAGCTAATGTGAGCATCAATACGCTAAACGCGGATTGGATATATCCTACAGGAACAAATGTTCTTGGGCCAATCCGGAGCATTCCGATTGCTTATTGGGGCATGGAAAATAAAATTTATATTGGTTCTGATGACAATAATCTATATATTTTAAACGGAGATACGCATGAACTTGATGCCAGCTTTACAACATCGGGAAAGATCAGAGGTTTGCCGTATCCATCAACTGATATTGACGGCGCTGACTTAAAAGATATTGTTTATTTTGGAACAGTGGGTAAAACAGTTTACGGTTTATGGGCAGATAATACGCTTAGATGGAATAGGGTTATGGGTGAGGCTCTTACAACCACAGTATTGTATGATTATGTTTCCGGTGTGTATTTTGGTACTACCGCGAATAATATATATTGTATTGATGCCGTGGATGGAACCGATTTCTGGGGAGCTCCGGCAGCTGTGGGAGGAGCAATTGAATCATCGCCAGCAATGATTTATGTTCCGACTTTGGATTATGATGAAATATATTTTGGAGCAAGTGACGGTAAAGTTTATGGATTTAAGGCAATTGACGGCACAGGAGCGCGTACTTTTGATACTGGTTTTGGCGCAGAGGGCGCGATTAAAACAGCGCCAACGATTACTTTGCAAAACCCGAGTGTGGGAAGTTCACGGCGTTTGATGCTGTTTGGCACGGCAAATGGGAAATTCTACGCGGTTAATACGGCGAATCTAAGTTCTGCTCCAGCGGATACAGGTTGGAGTGTTAATCTGGTTTCAGTAGGCGGGTCAGTTTATTCCGCGCCCTGGTTTGATACAGATTCGAGATATGTATTTTTTGGTTCGCAAGATGGTAAACTCTACGCAGTCAGTATTGCTGACGGCAGCATGAAAGCTAATTTTCCAGTTGATGTTAGCTCGCCGATAGATTCCTGGCCGCTGGTTGAAAATGGAATAGTTTATTTTGGCGCTGATAATGGAAAATTTTACGCGGTTGATGCGGACACAGGGCAAATAGTTCCCGGATGGCCTTATGATACAGGCGATGCGATTAAAGGCGGCGCGGCGCTTCATTTGATATATAATACTGATACCTGGGATGTGGAAGAAACTTATGTAATCGTTGGTTCGGATTCAGGTAAGATATATTCGTTCAAAGCCGTGAAATAACAGAATAAACAATTATGAATTACTAATTATGAGTTATGAATGACAAAAAGAATATAATTTTAAAAATTGTAGGGTGCTGCTTGTCTGGCCCGCTTATTAATGATTTCACTTTGTGACCTTGTAACTTGTGTGTATTATTTGGGAGATGTGTTAATACTCAGTAAGGTTTAACGGTTTAGGCTAAAAACAATAAATTTTAAGACGATAGCCGTTACCGTAAGACGAAACGGGCTTCGTAACCGTAACCGTTTAGAGCTGTGGAGGAGTTTGTATGAAAAGGATTAGTTGCGCCTTAATTTTAATCGTAATTTTGTGTGCTGTCCCGGCATTTGCCGCTGACTGGCCGATGTTTCGCAAGGATGCTTTGCATCAAGCTAATGCTGATGAATTATTACAGCCGCCTCTTAGAGAAAAATGGCATTTTACAACTGAAGGAAAGATTATTTCATCGCCAAGTGTATATAAGAATGCAGTGTTAATTGGTTCAAGAGATAATTACTTGTATTGTATTAATACTGATAATGGGGGATTGAACTGGAAATTTAAAACTAAAGGATGGGTAGATTCATCAGCGGCTGCTTCTGATGATAAGATTTATGTATCATCGAGAGATGGCAATCTCTATTGCCTAAATTTCGAAGACGGCAAACTTTTATGGAAATATACAACTGGAGGCACTGATTTTTCTTCACCATTGGTCGCGGATAATAAAGTGTTTTGTGCTAGCGGGTTTCCTAATAAGTTTATTTACGCGCTTGACGCGGAGACTGGTAAAGAGATCTGGAAAGTGGAAACTAATCAAATGGTATATTCATCAGCAGCATTATATCAAGATGAAATATACATAGGTTCGAATGATGGCCATGTGTATTGTTTAAATAAAGACACTGGGGCTGTGGTGTGGAAGTATCAGACCAAAGGCGGTATTTATATGGCATCACCGACTATTGATGTAAATAAATTATTTTTCTCTGCTGGTGATTTCGACTGGTCGGTTTACGCGCTTAATCTTGATAAAGGCACTGAGGCATGGAAGTATGAAATTGAAGATAATCAGCCTACCCCTAATTATGTATCAACAGTGGCGGTATCGGATAAAGGTATTTTTATTATTGCTGGTTATGAACAGCAATATATTTATTGTTTAAATGGTTTAAATGGGAAATTACAATGGAAGCAGGCTTTAGGGCCTGCGGCGCGGTATGGTTTTTCTTCGTCTGCTTGTGTTACAGAAGATATTGTTTATATTGCTTCAGCTAAGGGAATATTAATCGGTTTGGAAATCAGCACAGGTGTGTTAAAATGGCAGTATGGATTAAGTTCAGGAGTGCTTTCTTCTCCTACAGTTGCTGATGGTAAATTGTTTATTGCCACAATTGATGGTAAGTTATACGCGTTTGAATAAGCAAGGAAATAAAAATGAATCTTAAAGCAAATAAAGGATTTACGCTGGCAGAAATTTTAGTCGCGGGATTTGTTGCCACTGTCGCTTTTGTGGCAATTTTAGGCACATTAACTAATATTACTTTGCTCAATGAACTTAATCAGGAGAAAACTTTTGCCGTCATGCACGCGCAGTATATTCTTGAGGAAATCCGCGACGCGGCTTTTGCCAATCTTGAGAATGATATTAATAATGGGAATTGGGATTTTAATCTGAATCAATTGTCGGCAAATCCGTATAATTTTACTGGGCTGACTGCAGAAAGTGTGGATACTATGGTTGTTGCCAGCGGCAATCCTTTACAAATAAGGTTAACAGTTAATTGGGCTGATCGCCGGGGAACAGCCAGGAATTATTCTTTAGAAATGTTGAGGACAGATTAATGAAAGGATTTACATTAGTAGAGTTAATGGTTTCAATATTAATTATGACTGGAATGGTTATTGCTTTGTTCGCGGCTTTTGAAGTGGGAAGAAATGTCTATGATTCTAATCAGGGTTTAATGGAAAAGCAAAGGATAATCCAGCAAACAATGGGAGCAATGGTAAAAGAAATCCGGCAGGCAAAACTTTCTGATATTACTCTAAGCAATGGAAATACCCGGATTGATTTTATAATTCCGACAGGAGTCAATCCTTTGACTAATTCCAGTAATATCAGATATTCGATTTCAAATAATCAGATTGTGCGGGAGCATCCTCCAGGCAATCAGCAGGTTTTAGCGATTAATGTCGATTCTCTGATATTTGATTTAAGCGGCAATTTATTGGAAATAGAAATTCAGGCGCGTATTTCATTAAGAACCGGGGATATGGTATTCACTGTAAAAGAAAAGGTTTCTTTACGCAGCTAGCGAGGGTTATGATGAATAAAAAAGGCTTTGCCATGGCTTTAAATTTGGTGATTATTGTTGTTTTAACAATTCTTGCCAGTGCTTTACTTTTGCGCGGAGCAGTAGCAAGCAAGCGAACCGAAGGGTTTGTTGATCAGACGCGGGCATTTTGGATGGCTGAATCAGGCATAGCTAAAGCAGTGTATGAACTTAATAATGGAGCATGGTCTGGCTGGACAGTACAAGGGAATAATCGATTATTGCAAGGTTCATTGGGCATTGCCGGTGATTATGATATAACGGTTTATGATTATCTGAGCGCTAATGTGCGGATTGAATCAACCGGATTTTATCCTAATAGAACAGCCGCAAGTCCGATAACCCGTAAGGTTGAAGTGCTTGTATCCAAAGCCAATAATTCTTTGTTTAAATACGCGGCTTTTGCTGAAGGCACGCTGTCAATCAGCGGTCAAGGTTCTACTGACAGTTATGATTCATCTTTAGGTGCTTATGGCGGAGCTAATATTGGTTCTGATGGAGATGTGGGCAGTAATACGGAATTTTCCGGCGCAGGGCAGGCTTATGTAGATGGGGATATAAATATTCCGGTAGGCGAAACAGCTCCGGCCGCGACGTATTATTCCGGTACGGTGATTGAAGAAGATAAACCAACTTTAACAACGGTTTCCGTGCCAACAAATTTAACAACATTAACTAATCTTGGCAGTATTTCCAGTACCACAACGTTGACTCCGGGGGATTATCAATACTGGATGATTAATTTAGCAAGCACAAAGACAGTGACACTTGTCGGGCCGATAAATCTTTATTTAACCGGAACAACTGCGATAAGCATATCTGGTCAGGCTCAGATTTATATTGACCCAGCCAGCGCTGGACCAGTGAATATTTATTTTGACGGTGATGTTAGTTTAAGCGGACAGGGAATAACCAATGCTACCAGTATTCCGTCAAATCTGATTCTGTATGGAACAGGACCGACTCAGGATATTCAGTTATCGGGACAAGGCGATTTTTACGGGGGAATATATGCTCCGGATTCAGATTTAAAACTCACTGGCCAGGGCTCATTGTTTGGGGCTTTTGTTGGTAATGCGGTTACCATCAGCGGCCAAGGGGGAATCCATTATGATACTCAGCTTGGCTCAGCCGGTGCCGCAGCACTAAACAGTTACGCGATTACCAGCTGGAGTGATACGCAAAATTCTTTTGGGATATATCAATGATAGGGTTTTAGGAATATTTTTTTGTGCCGCGGATACAGCTGATACTAAGAGAAATAGTAGCAGCTGTAGCACATTTAGCACAGCCTAAAGCATTTATCTCATAAATTTCCCGAGTATCAATACGCGGCGGCTGATACTTTTTTTTCTGCTCTGATTTCCTATTTTTCTTATCCATTTTTTTATTATACATTAATCCAGAAAATTCAACAACTTATTTTTTTCTGGTTTTTTCTGGCGGTTTTTACCCGGTTTGTTATTGTTTTTCAGTTTTTTTGCAGTTTCTTTTTGCGGGTTAGGATTAACCACAGTTTCTACTGCTGATTTTAATTCTTCCGAGGTCTGCGCTTGTCCGACAATAGTAAGTTTATCTTTAGATGCTTGGGTGATTTCCTGAAGTTCTTTGATACTTTTAAGTATTCTAGGACTGAGAAAAATAAGCAGTTCTGTTTTTAATGTTGTTTTTTTTGTTTTCTTAAATAAATTTCCCAGATAGGGAATGTCTCCCAGTAAGGGCACTTTGTTTTCAATAATACTATCATTGTCCCGCATCAGCCCGCCAAGCACAACAGTATGGCCATCCGGAACCATTACCGTGGCATCAGCTTCGCGTTTATTGATTATGCTGGCATCAAATAATGTCTTAGCGCTTAGGTCTTTTAATTCAGCATGCACTTTTAAATTAACAAAACCATCCTGGCTGATCCGCGGAGTAACTTTAAGTCCAAGGCCGACATCCTGATATTTAAAATTCACAGTGGTAACATTATTTACTAAATCAGTGACTGATGACTCAATAATCGGAATTTCCTGTCCCACGGTAATTGAAGATTCCTGATTATTAGACGCCAAAATCCGGGGTGTGGAAAGAACCTTGGTGTTTTCCTGAGTTTTTAAAATAAATCCTAAAAGATTTGTCCGTTCATTTTGATTTAAAATCCGATAAGTGAATCCTTGAGTCGAGGCCTCAGTGGATAAATTAAGCAGCGAGTGAAAGATGTTTTGATCATTACTGCCGGTTTTAATTCCTTCGGTTGTTAGTGTGGGATTTGTGGAAGACGCGTATTCAACTCCCATGGTCAGATCATCACTGAGCGTGACATCCATCAGGATGACTTCAATCATTGCCTGGGGAGGAAAAACATCGAGCTTTGTGATTAAACGCTCAATTGCCGGAAAATTAACTAAAGCCGTGGCCACTACTATTGAATTCGTTTCTTCTTCTGAATAAGCTTCGATCGCGCCAAAAATCTCTAAGGGAATATCTCCCAGTCCGAGTTCACTGAATTCCGGGTATCTGGCCTCTTTGTCTTCTTTGGAAAGATCATTCAGGATTTTAGCGATTTTAACAGCATCGCCATAATTAACCACAAAGGTTTTTACCTGCATAGTCGCGGGCAAAGGCCGGTCAATTTGTGAGATAATTGTGGCTAAACGTTTAATATTAGAAGAAGTGTCTGTAATAATAACTGTATTTGTGCGTTCATTGGCCAGAATATTGCCGTGTTTACCAATCAAGGATTGCAGCTCATTTTTAATTTTAACAGCCGAGGAATATTTAAGCGGCATTACTTGGGTGATCACAATGTCTTGATCTTTGATAAAACCCGGCCAGCTGCCGATCTGCACTTCGACATTAGACTGTTTGATGTCAGCAATCGGAACAATTTTTAAGGCTTCTCCTGATTTGACAATAGTAAAACCGCGGATCATTAAAGCACTTTCCAGAACATTGATCACAGTGTCGGGTTTAACTTTTTCCATGCTGACTATGGAAATTGTTCCTTTTAGATTTTCATTGGGAATGATTATTGTGCCGGTTAAATCGCCTAATACTTTGATCGCCTGATTAATATCCGCGTCCTGAAAACTTAAAGAAATCAAGTTTTCACTTTCAGGGTTTTTATCAGGATTATCAGGATAATTATAACTATTATCCGTGTGCTCCTGTGAAAAAGCACTGCTGGTAAGCAAGAATAGTAATAAGAATATTCCGGTAAACATAAATTTTAATTGTTTCATTTTGTCCCCCTAGTCCCTGAGCGTATTTGTTGGATTGTATTGGATCTTAAAGTTTGGGGTGATGTCTGATCATCACTGCTGTCATTTTCTTGAACTGAAGCCGGGGCAGTTGGCTCAAGCGGAGTTGTCGGAATATTCTGATTGCTGCCTTGCTGGAGTTTTAATTCAAATTCTTTGCCATCTTTTTCAATAAGTATTTTATTTAACATAATTACTTTAACTGTGTAGTCCTCAATTGCTTCATTAACTGAAACATAAAATCCTTTTTTTGAACTTTTTTGTTCGACAATCGCTTTGTAACCATTTTTAATTTCAATAACTCCGGTAAGAATAAAATCCAAGCTGTCTTTTTCTGCTGTTTTTGGTTTTTCTTTTAAATTATTTTCCATTTCTAATTTCTGAGGATCTTGTTTAGGGCGAAAAAAATTTCTTTGTTCGATTATTTTGTAATAATTAAAGGATGAATCGTCTACCAGTAAGTTTGATTCATGCTCTAACTGTAGGTTAGATTCCGTTGACTGGGCATAACCGAGAACAGAAGACAGAAAACAGAAAACAGAAAAGAATAAATAAGGATATAACATTGTGAAATTCTTAAGAATACAATTCCGGACTATAGTTTGTGTATTGTGAGTTATGGTTTGACTCATGGTTGCTCCTTTAAAAATATGGTTGAAATGACCAAATGACCTTTTAGCAATGCGGAACGTTCTGATTTTGGCTGCAAGCTTAAACGATTAGCAACTAAAACAACAGATGATTTGCGCATTTGATAAAGAAAACGGACAAGATTGCCCAGATTTGCTTCCATATTTATTTCAACAGAAAGTTCATTGCAAAAGCCAAGTTCGCGCAATGGCTGGGGGTTCATTGACTCAATATGAATATTTGTTATTTTAGCAACTTCGCTGATCGCGGTTAAAAAATTACCTTGACCTCTTTCTGAGGGAAGTTTGGCTTGAATTTTTCGGTTTATCGCCGCGTAGGATTCATTCAAAGTGGTTTTTTGGTTGATTATTGCCTGGCTTTTTTCAAGCAAAGCCAGTTTTTGCCTGGTTTGACTGTTTTGTTCAGTCCATTTTTTCGCAAAAGGAATGATTATCGAAAAATAAAGCAGGCTGATAGCAGCTATGCTGGAGATTAAAATTATAAGCTTTTTATTTTTTATCCACATATCATGTAGCCTCGTCATTTTTTATTTTACAGGAAAGCTCAAAATCAATTATTTCCTCGCCAGGTAATCCTTTTTTTCGGGTAAATAATATTTTTACATCAGCGAATAACGAGGATTCATTTAATTGCTGAGAAAAATTCACTACGGATGAATGCGATTGGGCTATGCCGGATAAAGTTACTGCCAGGCTTTTCTCAAAAGCAAAATTATTTATAGTAATGTCATAGGGCACGATTATGCTTATTTCCCGCAAAATTTCCATACATGAATTTTTAGCTCCAACATAATCTTCAATGGTTTGGATCTTGTCTCGTAATTGGGAAATAACTAATAACTCCGGTTTTAGACTCTCGAGCTGCTGATCTAAAATTTCTATTTTTTGGGCCCTTAAAGCTAATAACCAGGCAGGGAAGATAAAGATAATCAATCCGATAAATAATAAAATAGCAGCGAATGTAAGTTGTTTTATTTTTAGCTGTTTGGCTTTTTTCGCGTGTTTTATGTTTTTGGGAACAAGATTGAGATTTAAATATCCAGGCTGAGGATCTTTTTTTATCAGCCCGGCGCATAAATGAAATTCTTGCGCGTGTTTTTCATAATTACTGATGACTGAAGAATCTCCATTGAGGGGTAAAGCTTTTTCCATCACTATTTTTATTTTTAATTTTTCCCGCAAATATTCATTAAAGTTTTGTAAACAGGAACCGCCGCCGCTTAAATTCAGTTGTTGGATGTCACTTTTTCCCGTGTTTATCTGGTATGATTCTATGGTGCGATTGATTTCCTGAATAAGATTATCCGCCCATTTTGAAGATACGTCGGAAATAGTTTTTTGAATTTCATTGGTGTCTTTTTTTGTAATAATAATCCCATTTTCATGCTTTAGTTTTTGGGCATTGTCAAAACTGATATTAAGGTTTTTACTCAAGCGAAGAGTTAAGTCTTTTGATCCCCAGGCAATGTTTCGGCAAAAGCTTAACTGATTATGGGTAATCAGATTTATATCTGTATGCGCTGCTCCAATATGTACTTGTAAGTAAATTCCTTCTTTTCGGGCTTGAGCTAATGAACTGTTATAAAGCGCGATCGAACTTACTTTAATGCTGTCGGGATATAAATCAAGAGTTTCTAGAAAACTTAAATGATCTTTGATTAAAGTTTTTTTCGCGGCGATAAGCAATATTTTACTTTCCGGAGCCACCTGGGAAATAATATGATAATCCATTTCTATTTCCGAAAGAGGGAAGGGCAGATATTGTTCAGCTTCAAAAGAAAGCATTTTTTCTATTTCTTGTTTTTGAATTGTTGGCAAATTAATAAATTTTACAATCATTGTGCTGCGGGACAAAATAGTGCTGATCTTTGAATTTTTAAATAAAGGGCTCTGGGCTATTGGGGTAATACTTTTCTTGATAAAATTATTCAGCTTTTCATTAGTAGTTGTGACGATGTGGGGAATCGGAATAAAAATCGCGTCTTGGAGGATAATGCTTTGCTTTTCCTGTTTTAGAATAATTATTTTAATACTGTTTGAACCGATATCAAGGATAACCCGGCTATCAGTTTTTTTGGGATTAAGATTTGCCCATAAATTGTCAATTGCTTTAGCTAGGGGGGTATTGTATTTAATCGGCGCGTTCTGACTGATTTTTTTAATCAGCTGAAGCTCATCGTCTGAAGTGCTGGTTTTTTTTCTGGTGTTTTTTTGCTCGTCTTTTTGAGTGATATCAACTTGATGAAAAAGCGCGTCAAGGCCTAGACCTTTAATCTTGGATTTAACAACAGCATCTATTTTGTCTTTATTTTTATCAGTCATTGGCTTTTTTATCCACTTCTTTTGCTAGGGCCATAAACATTCGCGCGGCGGGATTATCCGGAGCATATTGCTGGATGCTTTGTCCATGGATTTCCGCTTCCGGAATTTTGGGATTACGACAAATTCGGGAATTAAATACTTTTCGAGCCGTAAAATACTCAATTATCGCTTGAGTAATTGAGGCATGCAGAGCAATGGTTTCATCATACATATTAATAACCACACCCATAAAGCGGACATAATGCTCAAGATCATCTTTAACTTTTAAAATTGTGCTCATCAGCATGCTCATACCTTTTAAAGCATAGCTGCTCGGTTCAATCGGAACAACCAAATCAGTGCTGGCGACAATCGCGTTAACTGTGAGTATGCCCAAAGATGGAGGGCAGTCAATAATGATGTAATCATATTTTGATATTTCCGGGCGGATAGATTTTCTTAGTTTAAACGGACGTGATATATCAGAAGCAAGTTCGGTTTCCGCGCCAGACAGACTGATATTAGCCGGAGCAATAAAAAGATTTTTCAGCTGATTAGGAATAATTATATCACTTAAAGGCGTGTCATTAACCAAGGCATCATAAATAGTATTATCAAGTTTATTTGTATTTATTCCTAAGCCGTCAGAGGAGTTGCCCTGAGGATCTAAGTCTATGACCAGGACGCGGTAGCCGAGTACTGCTAAAGAAGCAGATAAATTAATGGTGGTAGTGGTTTTGCCGACTCCGCCTTTTTGATTTGTCACGGCAATGATCATTACTGCTCTCTTTTTTTATGTTTATTCAGGTCTTGTTTTATTTCCTCAGCAAATAAAGCTTTAATCTTTAAAACATCTTCGGTTGTATAATAGCGCCATTTTTTTTGGTCACGTCTTGCTTTGGGTAAAATCCCCCAAGTCTCATAGTTCTTGATGGTTTGAATCGAGACATTTAGTTCTTTTGCTAGATTATTGATTTTTAGATTAATTGTTTTCATAATTATTAAATTTAGCGACTTTTGATGTTAAACCCAATAAAATAGTACCTTATTTTGATTAGTTTGTCAAGAACTTGTTGAGTTTGAAAAAAGACAGAAAACAGGAATAACCTGTGACCTTGTTAAAGATGATTGGGAAATTTTTAAGCTTTCACAAATTCAGGTAAATACGTTTTGTATTTTTGGGGACCCTTTAGGGCACGAGGACCTGTCTGAGCCCTTGCAATATAAATGAAAAGCGTTTACGCCAACTTTAAAGGGCGAGTAATACAAAGCGGATTTACCGGTATTGATGTTTACATCAAGAAAATTTGTGTCAGCGTAAAATTTGCCTGGCATCTTGATAGTTAATAGTTATGAGTCAATAGTTATGAATTATTAGTTTTTAGCTTTTACTATTAGCTATCGACCATCAGCCATTAGCCTTACGCTTTTACCTGGTGACCTTGAGTTCCTTTTTGATAATGCCATTGACCGACAGAAGTTATTTTGCTATAATCAAATAAAGAAATTTAGACAAAAGGGAAATGTATAGGGGTGGTCAAAGGATGAGTGTTAATGCCCGTTTTCAGTTTATCAGTAATATTTTGGTGGAAAAAGGGATTATAAGCCAAGATAAAGTCTCCGCGTTTCAGGCTAAATTTGAGTCAAATTTTCCTGTAACGCAGGAAGAGCTGGAAGATTTCATAATCCAAAAAGGGCTGGTCAGTGAAAGTGATTTGCTGATTGCTTATAGCAAGCATTTAAATATTCCGATTGAGGACTTAAGCCAAATTGAAATAGATCCGCAATATATATCGCTAATCCCGGCGAAATTCGCTAATCGTAATAAAGTTATTGTTTTGAAAAAACAAGGACTTAACCTTGTCGTAGCAATGCGTAATCCGTTCGCGATTCAGGTTATTGATGAGTTAAAGGTTCTGACTAATTACAAGATTATTCCCACCTTAGCAAAAACCCAAGCAATTGAATCGGCGATTAAAACGCATTATGGCGTTGGCGCTGAAACAGTGGAAACCTTGGTGCAAACGTCTAAAGAAAGTATTCAGGCAGAACAAGTTCAGATTAATCAAATATCGGAAGCTCCGGAAAAAATGGCGGAAAACGCTTCGATTATAAATTATGTAAATCAAATATTATTAGAAGCATATCAGAAAAATGCGACAGATATACATATTGAGCCGTTTGATGATAAACTGCGGATTCGCTATCGAATAGACGGTGTATTGCAAGAAGCCAAAACATCCCCGGATATAAAACAATTACAGGTTTTTATTGTTTCCCGCTTAAAAATAATGTCAGGGATTAATATCGCGGAACGTCGGCGGCCTCAGGATGGAAGATGTAAAATAAAACTTGCTGGCGAAGATGTTGATCTTAGGTTGTCAACTTTTCCCACTTTATTTGGGGAAGGAGTAAGTATCCGGCTATTAAGTAAAAAGATGCTGGATTTTGGGATCAATCAGCTGGGCTTTCCTCAAGAGAGTATGGAAAAGCTGAAAGATATTTTAAAAAAGCCAAACGGAATTATTCTGGTTACCGGTCCAACTGGCTGTGGAAAAACCACAACTCTTTATTCGTGCCTTAGTTATATTAATGACCCGAAAGTTAATATTATCACTTTAGAAGATCCGATTGAGTATCAGCTGCAAGGGATTAATCAGATTCAGATAAACCCGCAGGTTGATTTGACTTTTGCCACAGGCTTGCGTTCAATTTTACGCCAAGATCCTGATATTATTATGGTAGGAGAAATTCGGGATATTGAAACAGCGCAAATATCGATTCGGGCAGCATTAACCGGGCATCTTATGTTCAGCACTTTGCATACTAATGATGCTTTATCATCAATAATTCGCTTACTTGATCTGGGGATTGAGCCGTATCTGGTTAGCGGTACAGTCAGAGCGGTTATTGCCCAAAGGCTTGTGCGTAAAATATGTACAAATTGTAAGACAGTTTATATTCCGGAAAAAAGCGTTCTGGACGCGGTTGGCTTAAATCAGAGTCCTCTGGCTGGGGATACTTTTTATAAAGGAAAGGGCTGCGCTGCCTGCAGTGATACTGGGTTTAGCGGAAGAATTGGGATTTATGAACTTTTGATTGTAGATGAACAAATCGGGAATTGTATTGTTTCCGGAGTTTCCGCTAAAGATTTGAAGGCGCAAGCAATTAGAAATAAGATGATCAGCTTAAAAACTGACGGGATGGAAAAAGTTAAACAAGGCATAACAACGCTGGAAGAAGTTTTAAGAGTTACAGAGCAGGAGTAGAAACAAAAAATCGAGAAATAATTAATGGAAAAATTCAAGTATGATGCTCGGGATAAAGCCGGTAATAGCGTTAGCGGGATAGAACAAGCGGCTAACCGTAATCAGGTTTTGTCTAAACTGCGCCAAGCCGGACTTTTCCCGATAAATATAGCGGAAGTTTCATCTCAGAATATAAAAATAAAAAAAAATAAACTGCGGTTTAATGACAATGAACGAGTATTTTTTACCCGTCAATTTTCCAATCTCTTAGACTCGGGAATGCCTTTGGCTCAAGCCCTGAATCTATTAACAAATCAAACTAATAATCCAAAAATCAAAGCAGTATGCTCGAAATTGTACAGCAAAATCTCTGAAGGAGGATACCTCTGGGAAGCGTTGAGTAAATATCCGGATATTTTTTCGCGAGCTTATGTGGGGATGGTTAGGGCCGCGGAAATGGGCGGGGATATTGAGAGCGTTTTTAATAATCTTGCTGATTTTAATGAGCGGGGAAAGGAAGTTAAGGATTCAGTAATCTCAATGCTTATCTATCCGGTAATTATTTTTTTTGTGGGCATTGCTACTGTAATTTTTTTAATGGTGTTTATTATTCCGAAAATGGTTTTTATGTTTAAAGAAAGCGATACGGCTTTACCCCTGATCACAAAATTATTGATTAATAGCAGTCTGTTTCTATCAGATTACTGGTTAGTGCTGATTGTTGTCGGAGTTATCGCTGTTTTCGGATTGAAGAAAATATATTCGCGAACAAAAAACCAGTTATTTTTTGACCGCTGTTTATATAAGCTGCCTTTACTCGGAGATATTCTTAAGAAAATAGCTTTTTCCCGGTTTTGTTATATTGTCAGCCTTTTAACTGCCAATGGGATGTCAATTCTGGATTGCCTGGAGATTAGCCGCGAGGTTTTACCGCATAAAATGCTGCGAGACGCGGTGGATGAGATTATAGCTAAAATAAGAAGCGGAGGATCTTTTTCCGCGAGTATGAAGCAACAGGAGATCTTTCCGATTGTTATGGTGGATATGATTGCTGTGGGAGAACAGACAGGACGTTTGGAAAAAACCTTGCGCAAAGTCGCGGATTCATTTGATAAACAGATAAAAGAGGATTTAAGGCGTTTGCTGAATGTTTTAGAGCCAGCGATAATCCTGCTGATCGCGGCAATTGTGGGTGGATTGGTTGCAGCGGTTCTATTGCCGATTTTTCAACTTAACATGCAGACCTTTTAAATGGTAAATACTGATATGCGGGATAATAAAGGCTTTACTCTTTTGGAAGTAATGTTATCACTGGCGATTATTAGTATTTCTTTAATGGTTATCATTCAATCTTTTTCGCAAGCAATTTCCGCCCAAGCAGTTCTTACCAACTATACTAAGGCTATTTTTCTCTTTGAAAAAAAAATATTTGAGCTGAAAACCAGCGGTCTTAACAGAACCGAGACGCAAGGCCGGTTTTTAGCGCCATTTGAACAATTTAGCTGGCAGATTAAATCAGAGAGAACTAATTTTAGTGATTTAGCTAAAGTTGATTTAACTATTGAATGGCCGCAGCAAGGCAGGTTAAAAAATCTCAGGGTTTCAACGATTATGGAGAAATAATTTGTCGGAAAAATATAAGGGTTTTAGTTTGATTGAGTTGCTTTTAGCTATAGCGATTATGAGTATTGTCCTGCTGAGTGTGTACAGCAGTTTTACGCTTGCTATGCGTACTTGGAAAAGAGTTAAAATAAAAATTCCGGCTAACGCGGCGCAGGTGTTAATTCCTTTAACCCGACAATTGCGCGGTGCTTATCTTGCTCCGGATTATGATCCTGATTTTGTTTTTCAAGGCAGCGCGTCTTCACTGCGTTTTACTACTACCGCGGTAATTAATGATGATATTTATACAGCGAATTCAACTGATTTGCAAAAGGTTTTTTACAGGATAAGTGTAGATCAAAATACCGGGCAAAGAGCTTTGCTTTACGAGGAATACGATATCCTGGGTAAAAATAAAGATAATTTTAAGCAAAAAAATTTGTCAAATATCATTAAATCGCTTTCATTTGATTTTTATGATGGAAAAAAATGGCAAAAAACATGGGATTCAAGTAAGAAATTACCGCAAGCAATAAAAATAAAAGCTGATTTTCAAGAAGGACAATACAAAGATTCATTTGAAACAATAGCGTCAATCTGTTGCGCTAGTACGGAAATAATCGATAGTTTATGAAAAAATATCCTGATAATCAAAAAGCTTCAGTCTTAATTTTGACATTATTTATTGTGTTTTTTTTATCAAGTATTGCTTTGAGCATTTCACATGCCACGCGGATAAAAACGAAAATTATCAGCAGACATATTCAGAATCAAGCGGCATTGAAAATCGCTGAGTCCGCGGTTTTTCTTGCCCTGGCGGAACTTAAGGCTGATAAAAAAGATAATAATTATGACTGCTTTGATGACCGTTGGTATGAAAAATTTCATAATGCAAACAAGGTAAAGGATTTTAAATTTAAAAACAGTGTTGGCGAGGAGATTGGCGAATATAGGATTGATATCCAGGATGAAGCCGCGAGAATGAATATCAATACCGCTTCGTCGGATTTAATCGAGAACCTGATTTATCAAGTATCAAAAAAAGATAATAGCAAAACAGTCCAGGCAATTAAAGAATACCGTGAGAGTTTAAGGCCAAAAAAAATAATAAGAAGTGTTTATGAACTTTTAAAAATCAAAGCAATGGATAAAACTATTTTTTGGGGAGAAGATACTAATGCTAATGATTTTTTAGATAAAGGGGAAGATGATCAAGCGGATAGTCTGCCTGAGGATAATGGAAACGGTAGGCTTGAGTACGGGGTAAAAGATTTTTTTACTGTGTTTACAGATGGTAAAATAAATTTAAACACTGCCTCGGAAAAAATTCTGTTAAGTATTCCGGGGATGACGGAACAAGGGGCTAAAACAATTGTAAATATTAGAGAAAATCAGCCTTTTCAGGATGAAAAGGTCCTGGAAGCTATGCCTTTTTTAAGCAAACAGGCAAACCAGTTTATTATTCGCTGGGGTACTGTTAACTCTGATCTGTTCAGGGTAATAGTGATGGCGCGGGTTAATCAAGCCAATAATTATAAACAGATTATCGCGATTGCCGACCGCTCATATGATCCGATAAAAATTATTTATTGGAGAGAAAATTAGGTAATGTTATTGTATTACTAGGAGATATTATGTTACTACCTTTAAAAAATTTGCGCCGATTTATTGCTAAATTCCGTAAACAGCCTTTTTATGCTTTGAATATCGCGGCTAAAAGAATCCAGGCATTAACCGCGTATTATTTCCGCAGAGGGAAGAGCGCGCAGCCTGAGTCAATCACATTATTTTTAACTGAAAAATGTAATTTGCGCTGCAAAATGTGCGGTCAATGGGGAGAAAGCGGAGTGACTAAAAATAAAGCAGCTTGCGATGTAAAAGAAGAGCTGGCTTTTGATAAAATGCAAAACCTGATTGATCAGGTAAGCACTTTTAGCCCGAGTATAACTTTGTTTGGCGGAGAACCGCTGCTTTATCCAAAATGCATTGAGTTGATAAAATATATTAAAATCAAAAAAATGCATGTATTAATGATCACTAATGCTGCTTTGATTAAAGGGCGGGCAGGGGGAATTATCGAGGCGGGTTTGGATGAGCTTAATGTGTCATTAGACGGCCCAGGAGAGCTGCATGATCAGATCAGGGGAATGCCAGGCTTGTTTGTCAGGATCAGGGATAGTTTAAAGGAAATTCAGGATTATAAAAAAGCAAAAAATCTTAAATTTCCCTTAATCAATCTGCAATGCACAATTACTAAATATAATTATTTACAGCTGGAAAGAATGCTGGATGTGGCGCGGGATATTGGCGCTGATTCTTTAACTTACCATAACCTGATTTTTTTAAATCAGGATTTAATTGAAAAACAAAAAGTTTTTGATCAGCAGTTGGAATGCTCATCGGAAAATTGGCAGGGGTTTGTTTTTGCGCCGGAAATCGATCCGGAGAAGCTGTATGCTAAAATGCAGTCAATCCTTAAGCAACAGCTGAGTTTTAGCGTGGATTTTTATCCTAATCTGAGTAAAAACGGGCTGAACGAATATTATAATAACCCTTCTTATCTGCCTAAAGAATATCCCAAGCGCTGTTTAAGTCCCTGGGTCTGTGTTTATGTTTTTCCGGACGGCAATGTCAGGCCTTGTCTTAATTCGACTTATACTTTTGGCAATATCAAAAATAATGAATTTAAACAAATCTGGAACAGTAAACAAGCGGTGAACTATCGGCAAATGCTGAAAAATAATAAAATTTTTTCTACTTGCATAAGATGTACAGAACTATACAGATACTAAAATTAGTATGCGTATTGAGTATTGCGTATTGCGCGTGAAAAGTCGAAGGACGAGAGACGATCGCTACGCTAGGATGATGGACGAAGAGTATAAAAGCAGTTATGAATGACTAATTATGAGTTACGAATGAAAAGCAGAAAAGCGAAACTCGTAAACGCGGTAACTCGCTAACGCGAAAACTAGACACCAGGTCACAGGTTGCAAGCTAAAAGCATAAACTATAAAGGGCAGGAATAATTATTTAGGCGGGTTTGAAGCCTGATTTTGATAGGACTGGCAAAATCATAGATTCATCCTCGGAGTCCCGCAGGATGCGGGACGAGAATGAGCCAAAATAATTGATTCCGGACCGCGCTCGATAAAGTTATATCAGTAATGACATTTGTGACTCGCGTAAAATTTACCGATCATCTTGAGTATTATGTATAGAGTATTGCGCGAAAAATTTAAAGGATATTGATGAAGAAAATAAAAGTTGCTCAAGTTATTACTCGAATGGATCAAGGCGGGTCTCCGGATATTGTGCGGATATTAACTCAATATCTGGACAAGAGCCGGTTTGAGGTTAGTTTTATTTGCGGTCCGAGCATATGTCCTACTGATAAAACGCAAAATTTTCTTAACAGTATTAAAGCTAATCTGATTCAAGTTGATAGTTTGCGTCGAGAGGTACATCCGGTTTTGGATTTAATCGCTTTTTTAAAACTATGGTTTATTTTTAAAAAACAAGGATTTGATATTGTGCATACGCATACAGCCAAAGCCGGAGCTTTGGGCCGAATGGCCGCTTTCTTAGCGGGTATAAAAATTATTATACATACTTCCCATGGGCATAATTTTTACGGTTATTTTAATCCGCTGATCAGTAAAATAATTGTTTGGATTGAGCGATTTCTCGGGGGATTAACCTCTGAAATCATAACGCTTACTGAGATTGAAAAAGCAGATTTAATTAAATTTAAGATATGCCCGGCGAGTAAAATAAAAGCGATCAATACTGTGCTTGAAAAAAATCAAAAAAATATTGACTTAGAGTTTAATTCTTTAGAAATAAGGCAGGATTTGCTGATTGAAAAACAAGAAGTTGTTATTGGAATGGTCGGAAGATTAGAGCCAATAAAAGGAATTGAGTATTTTATCCAAGCAGCTTTAGGCCTTGCCCAAAAATTTCCGATGGTTCATTTTTTAATAGTGGGTGAAGGCAGTCTGCGCGCGGGTTGTGAGGAAAAGATCCGGCTGCGGCAATTTACCCAGAGATTCAGCTTTGTCGGCTGGCAGGATAAGGTGCTTGATTATATGCAAGCAATGGATATGCTGGTTTTGGCTTCATTAAATGAGGCTGTAGGGCTGGTATTGATTGAAGCGCAAAGTCAGGGGATTCCGGTTATTGCCACAAAGGTCGGCGGGGTGCCGGAAATTGTGGAAGACGGGAAAAGCGGGATATTAGTTCAGCCGGGTAGTCCAGCTGAATTGATCGCGGCAATGGAGAAATTAATTAACAATTCCAGCCAGCGTTTAGAAATGGGCAGATACGCGAAAAAAAGTGTAAGTGAAAAATATTCAGTAGATGTTTTTATTAATAATATCAGTCAAACATATGAAGCATTAATCCAGGCGAAGGATTAAATGTAAATAATTGGCGAAATATGTATAAAAAAAATAAAAATCCAAAATTTAAAACACTTATTCTCATAAGCAGTTTGGCGATGCTGTTTTTTATGAGCTTTGTGCCAAAATCTGTTTTTTGCCAGGAACAGTATCAGCAAGTTCCGGCTTTAATCCATATCAGCTCTAATATCAGCGATGGGCGTTATGAGCCAGAACAAATCATTGATATCGCGGTTAAGGCAGGCTTTAAGATTATAGTTTTTACTGAACGGGAAGTTATGCGCTGGGAGTATGGAGTATGGCCTTTAAGAAGAATAATAAAAAAAGTAATTAAAAATAATTCTTTAGAAACCTATGGTATTAAAAAATATTTAAAAAAAATAAATGATCTGCAAGCCAAAAACCCGAATATATTATTAGTCTCAGGCATTGAATCAACGCCTTTTTACTATTGGAGCGGCAGTATCTTTAAACATGATTTCACGCTACATAACGCGCATAAACATCTGCTTATTTTAGGGCTTAATACGGTAAAAGATATAAAAAAAATGCCGATTATTGCTAATCCGCGTACACTGGTTAAAGCTTTTAAACTTTTAGATTTATTAAAACTATGGCCAGGCTTCCTGCTGGTGTTAGGATTAATCCTGGTTTTAGCAAACAGGCAGAAGATATTTCGGAATTCTTTGGAAAAGCAGGAATCGCAACAGCGGAAAATTTTCGGCATAATAATTTGCGTAATAAGTAGCTTGTTTTTAATTAATAATTTTCCGTTTAAAGAAGCATTATTCGATCAGTATCATGGAGATAAAGGAGTTTTGCCTTATCAAAATATGATTGATTATGTTAATCGAAAAAATGGTCTTGTTTTCTGGGCTCACCCGGAAGCGGAGAATATATCGCAAACCGAATATGTGAAAATTTCCACAAAAGAACACGCGCGGGATTTTTACGCGACAAAAGATTATACAGGGTTTAATGTGTTTTATGATGGTTATAATAATATCGGCAGGCCGGAAAAACTCTGGGATAATGTTTTGCTCGAGTATGTTCAGGGACAGCGGAGCAAGCCTGTTTGGGCGATTGGCGGTTTGGCTTTTGATTTTAGCGGGGATCTAAAGCAGGCATTAAAGGATCTGCGAAACATTGTTTTGCTGGATAGTTTTAGCAAGGAAAGCTTTATCCAGGCTTTGGATAGCGGAAAAGTCTATGTTGTCAGAGGTCCTAGATCGGAAAGTTTTGTGCTTGAGAATTTTTCAGTTAATGATCCATTATCCGGACAAAGCCGGATAATGGGGCAAAGCTTAAAACCAATTAGTTCGCAAGTTATGATAAAGATAAAAGGGGAGTTTAAGGTAGATGCGGCGGATAATCTCCTAAGCATTCATTTGATTAAAAATGGAAAGATACTCAAGACTTTTAAAAATAAAGGGAGTTTCGCGATTGAGTATCTTGATGCTATGAGTGATCTTGAGACTAAAGGATTCTACCGCATAGAAATAAGATCGCATGGATTACATGTAATTGCTAATCCGATTTTTCTGAAATAATAAATTGTTTTTAAATTAAATGGTTTGGGGATTTCTCTGTTTATTATTTTAAGGCTTATGGTATAATAAATTTATAGAAATCTTGAAGAATGGGATGTAAATATAAGGAGATTAATGATACTTTCAGCGCACCAACCTCAATATCTGCCTTGGCTTGGATATTTTGATAAGATTGATAAAAGTGATTGCTTTGTTTTTTTGGATACTGTACAATACAAGAAGAGGGAATTTCAAAATCGCAATAAAATCCGGACCAAAACAGATTCTATTTGGTTAACCGTACCAGTAAAGACAAAAGGGGCTAGCCTGCAAAGGCTAAGTGATGTGCAGATTGACAATGAAATAGATTGGCAAAAAGAGCATATTAATAGTCTGCAAACTTGGTATGCTTCAGCTCCTTATTTCAGTGATTATTTTTCTTTTTTTAAAGAAGTTTACGCGAAAAAATGGGAAAAATTAATTGACCTGAACATTCAGATTATTAAATTTATTTTAGATGTTCTGAATATTAAAACTAAAATTTACCTTGAGTCAGAGATAAAAACAATAAATGTAAGCACATTGAGATTAATTGAACTATGCAAAAAGCTTGACGCGGATATTTATTTGTCGGGGATTGGCGGTAAAGAATATTTAGATGCTGCTGAGTTTACTAAAAACAGGATTGATTTGCAGTATCAGAATTTTGAGCATCCTAATTACTTGCAGCAGTTTACATCAGCAAAAAAAGATTTTTATCCATATTTATCAATGGTGGATCTATTGTTCAATGCTGGTCCAAAAAGTATTGAAATATTAAGAAAAGGGAATAGTTAATATTTAAAACCAAGGAAGGTTATGTACGAATCGCATTGGGGCTTATCACTGAAACCATTTGAAAATACTCCTGATCCTAATTTTCTTTATCATTCTCCACAGCATGAAGAAGGTTTGTCAAGATTGCTGTATATTGTCAGCGAAGGTAAAGGAGCAGGCTTACTTACCGGTGTTTTTGGCTGCGGAAAAACCTTATTAGGCCAGACTTTATTCAAAGAACTTGACCGGGATATTTATAAAACCGCTTTTATTGCCAATCCTTTTTTAAATTACTCTGAATTGCTGATGCATATTGCCTATTGTCTGGGCGCGCGGGATTTGCCGAAAAACAAGCAGGATGTTTTAGTAAATGTTGTGCTTGAACGTTTAGGGGAAATCCTGGAAAACAATATGCGCGACGGTAAAAAAACCGTGGTGGTTATTGATGAAGCGCATGTTATTACTGATTTAAGAGTCTGGGAAGAATTAAGATTGCTTTTGAATTTTCAGATTGAAAATCAGTTTTTACTAACGCTGCTGATTCTTGGCCAGCCGGAGTTAAAAGCAATGATTGATTCGAATAAGCAATTTTCGCAGCGGCTTGCCGTTAAGTATCATCTTGGTCCATTAACCGAACAGGAAACAAAAGATTATATTAGTCATAGATTGAATATTGCTGGAGCAAGTGAAACTCTTTTTGCTCAAGGCACTGCTAAGCTTATTTATAAAAAGACTGGCGGAATTCCGAGAAGAATTAATCATCTGTGCGACTTGGCTTTGTTTGCTGGTTTTGGTAAAAATTCCAAAGTTATTGATCAAGACCTGATCAATGAAGTAAGTGCTGACGTTGAATGTTAGCGTTTGAAGGTAACTAGGCAAAAACATATCTTTTCACTAAGCCTATGACTGCATCGTGCAGTCATAGCCGCGCGTTTTCGCTATTTTGACATCCTTGTCAAAATTACGCTCAAAAGCGCCGTTCAAAGAAAATTTTTGCCTTTGATGAAAGAGGTGTAGGAAGATGAATGTTTTAGTTATAGGGGCTCATCCTGATGATATTGAAATAGGCTGTGGGGGTAGTTTGCTGAAATATGCTCAGGCAGGACATAATGTATATCTTTTAGTACTTACTTGCGGTGAGGTTGGCGGTGATCCGCAGGTGCGCTGTCAAGAGCAGGAAGCATCAGCAAAAAACATGGGGGCTAAACAGGTTTTCTGGGGGAATTTCGCGGATACGCGGTTGATGAATGTGCGGGAACTAATTGACAAAATTGAAGAAACCATTAATAAAGTTGATCCCCAGGTTGTATTTATAAATTTTCTGGATGATGTGCATCAGGATCATCGAGCTTTGGCTAAAGCCTGTTTGTCAGCAACTCGGTATATTAAAGAAGTGCTTTACTATGAAGTGCCGACAACTCAGAATTTTAACCCGGAAATTTTTGTGGATATTGGCAGTGTGTTTAAACAAAAGCTTAATTTGCTGAGGCTGCACTCGTCACAAGTAAATCGGACGAGAGTTGAGGATTTATCGATTCTCGATATTGCTAATTCCATGGCTAATTTTCGCGGTTTTCAGGCAAGAGTTAAATACGCGGAAGGGTTTTCCGCGGTAAGAGTTTTAAAGGATATTGAATAGTCTGTATTTAAAATGGATGTTAAAGGATTAATATTGTGCAAACATTTATCGCTTTTATTACAGCATTTGTGATTACTTACCTGAGTGTGCCTTTTTTTCGAAAAATGGCTTTATCGCTTAATATAGTAGACATTCCTAATTATAAAAAAATTCATACAATTCCGACTCCTTTGTTAGGGGGATTAGCGATTTATCTGGGAGTCTTGGGGGCGCTTTTCTTTTTTGCCGATGGGTTCAGAAATCTAGCTCCGATTTTTATCTGCGCGTCAATTATTCTTTATATGGGTACATATGATGATATTAAAGGTCTTTCCGCGCGGTTAAGATTGTTTATTCAAATTCTTTTGGCGCTTATCCTGATACTTAACGACATCCGGATTACTTTTTTACCGCATAATCTTTGGGGGAATATTGGCGAAATATTAGTTACGGTTATTTGGATTGTCGGAGTAACAAATGCCTATAATTATCTGGATGGTTTGGATGGTTTGGCCACTGGTTCGGCAATTATTAATTTTTTATGTTTTTTTATAATTCTCTATAATACAAATCAGTATGCCTTGGGTTTGGCAATCGCGATAATTATTGGTTCTTGTCTGGGGTTTTTACCATATAATTTTTTACATAAGACGAGAATGTTTTTAGGTGATGCCGGCAGTACATTTATTGGTTTTTGTCTGGCCTGTATCGCGATTCAAGGGGATTGGGCAGGGGATAATATTGTAAAATTATTTATTCCGATTTTAATATTGGGTGTGCCGATATTTGACATGATATTTACAACAATTATGAGAATAAAAGAGCAAAAGATTAAAAATATTATTGAATGGCTGAAATATGGAGGCAAGGATCATTTTCACCATTATTTAGTTGATCTGGGATTAAGCCAAAAAGGAGCGGTTTTATTCATATATTATATAACTTTTTCTCTGGGGTTAAGCGCGATTATGGTTAGTAATGATACAGCTGTCGAAGGATTGATGACTATTTTGCAGTCATCAATAATTTTTGGAGTGATTGGCGTATTAATTGTTTTAGGTAAAAAACATCATAATAAATGTGATGTTTTTTGTGATTGCGAGAATAAATAATATCATAATCTATTTATTGTTAATGCTTTGAGTGTTAAGGGTATGCATTAATATGCATTTTACAAATACTTGTTTGCTTACAGCAATAGCTTTACTTTTGTTAGATAAATCTAATAAATAAAAGGAGTTATGATTGGCGACATGGTTAAATAAATACTTTTATAAAGCATTGACTTATTTAACAATGCGTGGTATACTTGTATTAGTAGAAAAAGGCAAACTCGTGGTAACGCGAGGGCATTCTGTATTAGTAGTCTTATACAGAATCACATACTCTTTAAATTTAGGGGCATGTGGCAAAGCTGATGCGTCCGATGCTATCGGATTGGCAGGCTGCCCTATATATTGTTACCTCAGACGAGTTGTCTGAGGTTTTTTTTTGAGAATATTAAAAAGTGTCAGGTGAAACCAAGTGAAATCGTAAAAAGTGCCAGGCATGAGCAGGTATGGATACGCTGAATTAACAAAATGGAGTGAGTAATGCCTAGATTACCGAGAGTTTATATAGAAAATTCGGTTTATTATATTACTTGTAATGGATTGCAAAATCAGGTGATTTTTAAAGATACGAGGGATTACGAAATGTACTTTGGATTGCTTAGGAAATATAAAGACCAATACGGAGCAAAACTGTATGCATACACTTTATTGCATAATCATTTGCATTTATTAATGGAAGTTGATAATAAATCAAGTATTTCCACGATGATGCATGATTTAACTTCTTCATATACCAAATATTTCAATGGCCGCTATGATCGCAAAGGGCATCTTTTTCGGGAAAGATTTAAAGCCGCGGTAGTGGAAAAAGATCCGCAAATTCTTTTAAATCTAACAGCCTATATTCATCTTAATTCTGATCGATTAAATATCGCAATCCAAGGTCAAA
Source organism: Candidatus Omnitrophota bacterium (assembly GCA_018817585.1). Classification (GTDB taxonomy): domain Bacteria; phylum Omnitrophota; class Gorgyraeia; order B26-G9; family B26-G9; genus JAHITE01. The sequence goes on along the minus strand of JAHITE010000062.1, from coordinate 6,455 downwards.
CATATGAATACAGCAGTTATGGTTTGTATTTAGAATATTCTCAGGCATCTGATAGAGGTTTAGATATTAAAAACGAGATTGAGAAAATTATTAATGGATTAATCGGAGAGAATTACTTAGAGTTTATACAGAGAATGCAGGGCGATGAGGAGTTTAAAAAACACTATAAAAAACTACAGCGCAAAGGAATTATTGGTTCAAAAGATTTTATGAATCATGTTCAGCAAGAGATTGATTTGCAGCGTCAAGAGCCAAATAATCCGCGGGTTGAAGAAAATAAATCAGGGATCAAAAATAAATTTATAAGTGCGGGAACTGCTTTATTGCTTGTCGCGATTACCGCGGGAGGGGCTTATTTGTATTTTGATTATAATGCTCAGCAAAAAAAAACGGCAGAAACTAAAGGCTCTGCAGCTGTGACTGAACAGCGCCTAATTGATTTGAATAATACAGAATGGCAGATTGAGATGTTTAATATTGATGGTTCAGTGGCTCGCTCGGATATTATAAGTTTTGTCCAAGGAAAATTTACTTCCGGATATTTCTCGCAATTTAAATTTCCGAATATTAATTATTCCACGGTGATGGAGGGAAATAAAATTATCTGGGAAACTATTCAGACATCAGCGGAAGGGACAGCGTCCTGGCGGGGTGAGGTTGTTAAGGATCAGATGCTGGGCATGGTTAGTCTGCAACTCAACGGAAAACAGACGGAAAATCTTTCGTTTAAAAGCTTGAAATTCATGAGAAAGTAAATTTAAAAACTAAAAGGAGAGAAAAATGAAAAATTTATTATTTATCGCTGTGGTTGCTTTGTTATTGAATATCGGCTTGAACGCGTCTGCGCGGGCGGAAAACGAAATTACTGCTGGAAAGAAAAATATCGCCAGTAAAGAAATTCAGGGCATTGTCAGCGGAATAGGTTATGGCTCAATATCTATTGTGTATAAAAGTGACGCGCAAGCCGGAACAGCGGAAGAAATTTTATTACCTTTAGATGAGCTTGAAGAAATAATCCACAAACAAAATATTAAGCAAATTAATGTCGGTGACACGGTGAGTGTTCAGTATAATGAGACAACTCAGGAAACAGAAAAAGGACCGACTTTATTACGCAAAGCTAAAGTGATCAATTTTATTAAACCGGCAGCACCAATACCAGCGGAAACAGATGTTTTGGAAGAGGAAACATCATCAACCAAGGTGCTGAACTAAGGGAAGAGGTGGCTTGATATGTGGAGTATTAAAAAACGAGTTTCTTTAGGTAAGATATTTTTCTTAGCCGGTTTGATTGGCGTATTATTTTTGCCTGTGAACGCGCGGGCAGTGCAGATAAACCGCGTACAGTCAGGTACGGTTTCTTATGCCAATATTGATATCGTAGATACCTCAACCTTGGCTTATGCCGTTGATCCGACTAAGAGTATTATTTTGATTAATACTTCAGCGGACGGTAGCGCAAGCTCAAGAGACGGAAACTTTTTATTTACTCCGTATTTTGAAGACTCCGAACATATTGCCTTGTCGCGGGATTATGGCGCTTGCGCGGCTAATGTGAGTTTTCAGGTAGTGGAATTTAAGGACGGAGTAAAAGTTATTCATGGATTTTCCTCTATGGATAAAGACACAAAAGTCAAAACAGTTAATCTGCCGCAGTCAGTAAACAGCGCGAATGCTTTTGTGCTGGTCTATACCCGCGGTTATATTACCACATCAGGCGATACAGAAGTATTATTTTTAAAAGCTGATCTTATTTCTGATACCCAAATACAGCTGACACGATTACGCAGCGCTCAGGAAGCAGGGATAACCCGGACTATTAATATTACTTATCAGGTAGTTGAATTTGAAACAGATGCTGTGATAAAAAAGGGACTGGAAACAATTGCTTATACCCAGTATTCGCAAACCGCGACTGTTAATCCGGCAATAACAGATATTAATAAATCATTTTTAGTATTTAATTTCGTCGGCGGTGCGGGGATTAATGGTGTTGAATCGCAGATGCTGCCAAGAGGAACGATTACTGATTCCAGTACTTTGACATTTGCCCGCGGTTTAAATAGTGGCGGTACAACAGATTATGTTGACATTAAATGGTATTTGGTGGAATTAACTGATGAAAGCTCATTGGCGCAAAAAGGAACAGCTACAGTTAATGCGGCAAGTCTTACAGGAACAGCAACTTTGAGTTCAGCTACGGATTTAACCCGGACAGCTGTGTTTACGAGTGTTGACGCAAATACAACCAGTACGACAAACTCTTATCTGGATGATTGCTCAAACAGAGTGGTCCAGACTGACAGTACTACTGTAACTTTTACCCGTGAAGAATCAGTTGTCCGGAATGATATTGACTGGTTTGCGGTTGAATTCGCGCCTTTGACTTTAAAAATTCCTAATGGCGGAGAAGTCTGGCAAGTGGGGGATACTGAGAATATTACCTGGGTGCATGCCGCGTCTTTGGAAACCGGCGGATCTTGTGTTGATGCGGGATATGTGGGGCATCATTTGGTTAATCTGAAACTTTCGATGAACAGCGGGGGAGATAGTTATCCGCTGACAATTATTTCCGGTATTCGCGGTACTTTGGATACCTATGCCTGGACTTTGCCGGCAGAAATAAGCGGTACTGATATTATTGGCGAATCCTTAAGAGTTCAAATTATTGATACTGATATGGCTGCGCGCAATTATGATGTATCAAATGAAGATTTTATAATTAAAGGAACAGTTACGATTAATCAACCGCCAAATACCTGGAAGATCGGGGACATAAACGCGATTTCCTGGACATATACCGGGAATTTAGAAAATTTAAGCCCAAATACGGTGACAGTTACTTTATCAACCGATGGTTCAAGCTTTTTACCAACAGCAATTATATCTGATCAAAGCGTGGGAACCGGCGGCAATGGCAGTTATAATTGGACGATTCCCGCGGATTGGGATAGTACGAATCTGATTACAACAACTAATAAAGTGAAAGTAACATTGAATTATAATCCTTCGGACCCGGATACATTAGTGGAAAGCTCAAGTGCTAATTTTACTTTAAAAGGCCAGATTTATGAAGTAAGCCCGATAATTGAGGAAATGTGGCTATTAGGTGAAACTAAAACCATCAGCTGGACTAAGAAAGGGCATTTTGGTTCTGGGATCACAGATGGAACTGTAAATATTTATTACTCCTATAATGAAGGTTTAAGTTATGAATCAATCCCAATAGCCAGCGATATTGCGGCGGGGACTGATGCTTTGGGCGGAACATATGACTGGACAATTCCGAATAGTACTTATCTTTCTGCTCCAAAATCAAGACTTAAAGTGGTGAGCACCAGTGACGCGACTGTGTATGGTGAGAGTGAAGGATTTACACTGATGTCTTCTTTGGATGTTAATCGTCCGCTGGGCAGTGAAGTCTGGAGAGTCGGACAGACAGAAGATGTGAAATGGACAATCCACGGTGCAATGAGTAATGTAGTTATAAAATATAAAGTCGGGGCAGGAACTTTTGAATACTTGAGCGGTGCTGCTCCGGCTGATTTATTACCAGCAGGAACGCCGGAAGTGGAGCAGATCTTTTCCTGGTTTATTCCGGATGATATTGGCGCGAATAATGTGTACTTGAGAGTCTGTAATCGAGCTAATGAAAATGTTTATGATGAGGTCGGGCCATTTAGTATTAAAGGCTCGATTTCTGTTTCCGAACCGCATGTTTCTGAGATTATTAATCTGGGAGATGCAAAAAATATTCAATGGAATGTAGCGGGAAGTGTAACAGGAAATGTAAATATCCGTTTGTCGCAAAATGGGGGAACATCATATCTTACTCTGATTGATACAGTTCCCGTTAGCCCAAATTCTTATTCTTGGAGTCCAATAGCAGGAAATATGGGGACAAACAATAAGATTAAGGTTGCTTTAGACGGCGATGAAAATCTGCTGACCGGAACAGCCGGAGAAAGTAATGCATTTTCAGTTGAGGGAGATGTTACGCTTACCTATCCGAATAGCTCAGGATTGGTATTTAATGTCGGGGATACAGTATATATTAAGTGGACACCGAGTCCAACAACATTGGGTACGGTGAATATCCGCTATAGTACAGACGGCGGCACTAGTTATAATGGTTTTATTGCTGATGGTGTGGCTACGGACAATAATCCTGGTTCAGGTTATGGCTATTTATGGGAAATTGATGATATTCCGGGTATGGTTGGCACTACCTGCAGAGTTAAGGTTTATCAAGTAGGAAAAGAGAGTCAGGTTCATTCAGAATCGCAATATAACTTTGTGGTAAAAGGGTCAATTCATTTAACCTCACCGATTGGCGGGGAAACCTGGTATGTTGATCAGTTTAACAGTATTACCTGGACCAAGGGCGGAGATTTAGGAACTCTGAAACTGGCTTATTCCAAAGATGGCGGTTCAGACGGATACGGCAGTGTAATTGCTACGGGTGTTGCCTGTGATGATCTTAGTTTTCCCTGGCAGGTTGAGGACGCGATCGGCACTCAGTTAAAAGTGAAAATTTCTCAGGAAACTGATCCTACAACCAATGATGCTTCCCCGGCAAACTTTACAATTAAAGGAAGAATCGTTCTGAATGCTCCGATCGGCGGGGAAACCTGGCTGGTGGGAAATAGTGAAAATATAAGTTGGACAACATATGGAACTATTGGCCGCGTAAATATTTTTTATTCAACTGACGGCGGGGGAACATATGGGGCTACGGTGGCGACAAACCTGACTAATGTCGACGGATTTTTATGGACGATTCCGGACGCGATTGATACTGATATTCGGATAAAAGTAGAAAGCTTTTATGATAATACAGTTTTTTCTGAGTCTTTGGGAAATTTTACGATAAAAGGACAGGTGAGAGTTACTGCGCCTAATGGCGGAGAAAAATGGAGAGTTGACGCAACTGAAAATATTAATTGGGTAGTAAACGGCAGTATTGGCAATGTTAAAATTGAATATTCGACTAATAGCGGAGCAAGCTATGATACGGTTATTGTGGCGAGTACTCCTGGATTAGATCAGACATATGCTTGGACCAATATTCCGGATAGTATTGGAATAGCTTTAAGAATTAAAATAACCAGTTTGAGTAATGGAACAGTACTAGATGAATCAGATGCTGATTTTGAAATAAAAGGTGTTTTAACTTTAACTGCGCCCAATGGTACTGAGATTTGGAAAGTGGGAGACTTAGGAAATATTACTTGGACGAAAAAAGGCACATTGGGAAATATTGAATTGCGCTATTCCACAGACAGCGGTGTAACATTCCCAGAGGGACAGATAATTGTTACTGGTATTGCTTCAACGGCAACTCCAAATGCCTGGTTAATTCCTGATAGGATCGGCACTGGTTTAAGAGTGCAGGTCAGTTTATTATCAGATCCGACAAATGTATTGGACGCGTCTGATGCTAATTTTGAAATAAAAGGTAACTTAGCTTTGACTTCTCCAGTGGGCGCCGAAGAATGGGAAGTCGAGGCAAGTAAACAGATCACTTGGAATTTAAACGGTTCGATCGCATTGGTTAAAATCGAATATTCTAATGACGGGGGAAATACTTATCCAAATACAATTACTAATGGAACAAGCGCTATTGCCAGAACTTATAACTGGACAATTCCCGATGATATCGGCAGTTTATTGCGGGTAAAAATAAGTGATGCTTCAGATGCCGCGGTTAATGATGTATCACCGGCTAATTTTAATATAAAAGGAAAATTAGTTTTATTGCATCCCAATGGCGGAGAAACTTTAACAGTCGGCCAGTCATATACTGTTGATTGGACAACTTATGGAACAATTACTCGAGTTAATTTATATTATTCAGTTAATAGCGGTTCTTCATATGACACAACGATTATCGCAGCTTTGAATAATACCAGCAGCTATGATTGGACAGTTCCGGACGCGATTGGTACACAACTAAGAGTAAAAGTGGAAAATCCGGATAATACAAGTGTTGCTGATGTTTCGAATGGTGATTTTACAATTAAAGGAAAGCTAATAATAACCGCTCCGAATGGCGGAGAGACCTGGATTGTTGATGATCCGCAAAATATCACTTGGACTAAACAAGGAACAATTAGTACGGTTAAATTGGATTACTCAATTAATGGCGGAGCAACATATGATTATCCGATTGCCACAGGAATTACTGCCGGAGATATCAGCTATGCTTGGACAGTCGCGGACGCGATAGGCAATAATCTTATGGTTAGAATCACTAATGAAGCGGATGCGACAGTTAAGGATGAATCAAACGCGGTTTTTAATATTAAAGGTTCGATCACAATAACTACTCCGAATGGCGGAGAGGCTTGGACTATTGGATCAGCGCAGGACATTAACTGGACAAAACATGGAACAATTGGAAGTATCTCAATATTATATTCAACTGATGGCGGAACAACTTATCCGCTGACTAT
>JAHITE010000061.1 GCA_018817585.1 Candidatus Omnitrophota bacterium | reverse complement strand
ATATTGAGCTAATTCCAGAGGATAATCATTTACATCAGTGCTGACCAAATGATTGGCAACGATATCTTTGGTAAACTCAAACCAGAACTTGGAAATCTCAGTAAGCAAACGCCCTTTTTCCGGAATCGGAGTAGGCAGGATAACATCAAAACAAGAAACCCTGTCTGTGGATATGATCAATAAATTATCACCCAGATCATAAACTTCTCTTACTTTTCCCCGTCTGAAAAAATTAATTCCTTTTAATTCAATAGAGGATAATGCCTTGCTCATTATCTTAGCTCCTTTTAATTTTATAATTGATCCGGAATCACATAATCGCCAAGTTTAGACCGTAAAGCAAGCAAACGCTTGCGCTGTCCATCAAGTTTAGCAAAAACCATTTCCGGAATATCTCTGGCATTAGTTTCATAGACTTCGAATATCCTCTCGATTTTTTCCAAATTTTCAGGAATCCGAATCTTAAACTGCTCATTATATAAAGCTTCCGTATAATCAATATTCAATACTTCCTTGAAGAGTTTTTTTAAATTCTCATAGCGCGGGATCATGCCAATCGGGGTCGTTATTGCTCCGACATCATTGTGCACGCGTAGTTCCATCCATTTAAGCCATACCCGCTTATCATGTAAGCCACTGAGATATTTACCGTTTTCATCTTTTAGAAAATAATTTGCTCCGAATATCACTGGCACACGATCCAATCCTTTGGTAAAATCAAGATGATTTTGAATATATTTTCCTAAGGGAATAGATAGAAAATCAAGATTTGCCATTAAACAAAATTTGCGCACACCTTCTCTGCCCAAAGTCGCGGCAGTTGTCTCTGATTCCAATGAACTGGCAATGCAAACAACTCCATGATCCCAGTCAAAGCTCTGGAATACCGGAACCCAGGTATCAGAATCTCTTCCCCCGTAAATAATCCCTTGGATTTTAGCGCCCTGAGGATCTTCCAGTTTTTCATCACAATTTTTTAAAGTTTTTATGGGAATTGTATATCGGGCATTATTATGTGAATGGAGAATTTCTTTGCCAGACGCGTCTTTTTTACCTTTTGTCCAGGCTCCGGAATAATTCACTCCAGCTTCTGGAATTGCCCGGCCGTCTCCCTGCCAATAAGGAACCCCTTCTACATTTAGAACATTAGAGAAAATAACTTCTCCTTCTGAAGTCAGCACATCCCAGATTTTAGGATCATCTTTTTGCTTAACGTCATTTATTATGCCAAATATACCACGTTCAACATTTACCGCATAAACATTACCGTCTTTTTTACGCAAATAAGCGATATCATCACCGACAATGCTTTCGCCATCCACCATACAAGTTGATGTCTTGCCGCAAGCGCTAGGATAAGCACCTGTAAAATAAGATTTGCGATTATTCGGACCTTTAACTCCCATTAAAAACATATGTTCCGCTAACCAGCCTTCTTTATCCGCCTTATTAATTGCCAAACGCAGCGAAAGCTTTTTTAAACCAACAGTATTACCCGCATACTGCGTATTCGTGGTAAACACAATCCCCGCGGCTAGATCAATATAAACCCGGCGTTTATCGACGTTTTTACTTACATTATTTTCCAGCTTACCAGCAGAATGCACGTATTTAAAAAATTGAATATTAGCAGCTTTGGCTTTGAATGCCTCATATGCCGGACGGTAAAGAATATCCTCAGAATGAGACACGTATGCTGAATCAGTGATCTGAATCGCATATATTGAAAAATCAGAATTAACCGGCCCCAGACACATAAACATTACGTACATCTGCCTGCCCACCATCATATCTTTAAGCAAACCATTAATTTCTTTAAGCCCAGCCATCCGCTCCATAGTATTAATATGCGCGCCAAATTTCATTTCCGGGGTGATTAGAAACTTAGTATTATCTTTATCTCTGGCCTGGTCTTTCATACTGTCAAAATGAATCGTATGCCCTTTTTTATTTAAAGCAATCTCTTCACCCATTTCTAATGTTTTGGCCCGGATATAATCAATATCCTCTTTAGCGTCAGTTCGGACAAACACAGAATCAGGATTGCATAATTCCACGTATTCAGATATAAACTCAATTATACTCTGATTTTTTAAAGCCAATAGTTTTTCATAGCTTTTAGCTATACATTTTTTTTCTAAATAAGTATTATTTTTTTCATTCATTTTAACATTCTCCCGTTATTTAATTTATTTGATTAATTCAATAGTTTAGCAAATTATTGGATTAATTTCAAGTAAAAAAGGGGGGGGATATCTCGGGGATAAAACAGAAAAAAGGCGTTTCAAAAGAAACGCCTTTTATTAATGGCGGAGCTGACGGGGCTCGAACCCGCGACCTTCGGATCGACAGTCCGACGTTCTAAACCAGCTGAACTACAGCTCCATTTTTAAAAAAATTAGGGTCTAATGGTGGGCGCGGTAGGATTCGAACCTACGACCCTCTCCTTGTAAGGGAGATGCTCTAACCAACTGTGCTACGCGCCCCTGACTAGATTTTGTAATATACCTTATTTTGCTTAACTTGTCAACTAAAAGATTATTGGCGAAATAATTCGTAATTATTCAACCGTAACACTTTTTGCCAGGTTCCGAGGCTGGTCAACATCACAACCCAGTTCTACAGCAATATAATATGCCAATAACTGCAAAGGTAATGCCACCAGCAACGGTGAGAAAAACTCATCAACCTTAGGAATATACAATACATAATCCGAATAATCTTTTTTCGCTATTTCTTTATCACCCTTTGTGGCAACACTCAGAACAGTTCCCTTGCGGGCTTTTATCTCCCGAATATTGGAAAGCATCTTATCATAAACACTTGATTGCGGACTAATACAGACAACCAAGGGAAATTCATCAATTAAAGCAATCGGCCCATGTTTCATTTCACCAGCAGCATAACCCTCAGCGCTGATATATGTTATTTCCTTTAATTTTAAAGCCCCTTCCAAAGCACTGGGATAATTAACATTTCTCCCTAAATACAAAAATGGAAAATCACCAAACCTGCGGCCATATGTTGAATGCGACATTTTTGCCCATTTTTCCGCAAGCAGCAGCGCTTTTACCGGATCTCTAAATTCAGTAATATCCTCTTCGAGGAATTTAAACTGCTCGGCAAGCCGATGATGATAACTCTGTACATACTTTGAAGATACTTTTTGAACTTTTTTCTTATCTTTAAGCGCCTCCCGCATTAACTCCGGGATCTGCTGCATCTGATTAATCAGTTCTTTTTGCTTTTTAGAAGAAATTATTCCTTTTAATCCCCCCAGATAAACCGCCAAAAGATAAAAGGTTGCCAGCTGAGCCGTATAAGCCTTGGTTGAAGCAACGGCTATTTCCGGACCAGCTAAAGTGTAAATAACTCCGTCCGATTCCCGGGCAATTGAACTGCCGAGAATATTACAGATCGAAATTACTTTTGCCCCTTTTTCCTTTGCTGCCCGTAAACTAGCCAAAGTATCGGCTGTCTCTCCGGATTGGCTGACCGGGATAATCAGAGTTTTATCTTTTACGATAATCTGATCGCGATAGCGGAATTCACTGGATGTATCCACATTAATTGGCAGCTTTAATAATTTTTCTAAAATATACTTGCCGCACAATCCAGCATGATAAGCTGTTCCGCAAGCCACGATCTGAATATCATTAATCTGCTTTAGCTTTGCCTCAGACAAACCAATATTCTCAAAGATTATCTTATTATTTTTTATGCGATGATTTAAGATCTGCTTGATTACATTCGGCTGTTCATTGATCTCCTTGATCATAAAATGGGGAAAACCCGCGCGCTTGGCACTGGCAGTATCCCAGTCAATTAAGACTTTTTTATTTTTAATTATCTCTTCTTTGCTATTACAGATAACCACATTTTCACTGGTTATTTTAGCGATCTGATCATTATCCAGATAGATAATTTCTCGAGTTTGGGAAAGAATCGCCGGCACATCAGAAGCAATAAAATTTTCATTTTTGCCAATGCCAATGATTAAAGGGCTGTCCTTACGCGCGGCAATCAAAACATCTGGTTCATTTGAACTTATTATGCCCAAAGCAAAACTGCCTTTTAAAAGTTTTATTATCTTGCAAACAGTTTTGTGCAGATCTCCTTTATAAAATTTTTCAATTAAATGAGCAATAACTTCCGTATCCGTCTGCGAAGTAAAGCGATGTCCTTGTTTTTTCAGAGTCTGCTTTAATTCCTGATGATTTTCAATAATCCCATTGTGCACAACCATAAACTGCATAGTATTGCCATAATGCGGATGGGCATTAATTTCATTGGGTTCACCATGCGTTGCCCAACGCGTATGGCCAATGCCCAAATGCCCGCAAACCGGCTGATCCACAAGACAATCAACCAACGCTTTAAGCTTCCCGGCGCGCTTAACTAAAAATAATTTTTTACTCTGATCAATAACCGCAATCCCCGCTGAATCATAACCTCGGTATTCCAAAGAACGCAATCCGTCAATCAGAACAGTTGCCGCGTTTTTACTGCCAATATATCCGACAATTCCGCACATAAAAATCCTTTGTTTTGAATTTTAAATTTCGCGTTCAAATTAAACCTTAAAGTAATTTATTAAAAACAACTTGACCATCAACAATTGTTGCCCAACATTTAAACTTCTGATCAAAAATCACCAGATCTGCATCATATCCGTTTGCTATTTTACCTTTACGCTGAGCAAGACCAATGACCCCGGCGGGATTTGCACTGGCCATTTGAACCGCGGACAACAATTTTACATCTGTTAAGTATACCATATTTTTTACTGCCTGCAACATTGTCAATTTACTACCGGCAATTATATACCCTGCACCAGAGCAAGCTCGGTTCAGGGCAGGATCCTCCATACGATAAACTCCGGAGATAATTTTCAATGTTCTTTTATCCATCGCCGCCACTGAATCAGTAACTAAAACTATTTTCTCCAACAGCTTATTTTTCACTAAAAGCTTGAGCAAAGCCGGATGCACATGATGTCCATCAGCAATAATCTCAGCGCTAAGATTATTATTTACAAGTACTTGAGTAGACAAACCCGGATTACGCGCGGAAATTCCGCTCATCCGATTAAAGCAATGCGTCGCATGAGATGCTCCCAGATAAATTGCTTTTAGCGACTGTTCATAAGTGGCATTAGAATGCCCTAAAGCCGGGACAACCGCGTGTTTTTTGAGTAATTTTATAAATTTATCAGTGCCTTTTAATTCACAAGCAAAAGTGATTATTTTAATATCATTGTTGGTTTGCTTAAGCAGAGCCTGCATTCCCGGAATATCTGGCGCCTGGATAAAATGCTTAGGCTGAGCGCCAGCCATGTCTTTGTTAATAAACGGACCTTCCAGATTAAAGCCCAAACAAGCTGCTCCTAAGAGATTTATTTGTTTTAATTGCTTAATCTTTTTTTCAAAACAATTAAAATCACCGGCATGCAAAGTCATTAAAAAACCTGTTGTGCCGGTTTTTACCTGCAGATTAGATATCTTATCAATCTGACCGTGAATATGCAAATCAATAAACCCCGGACTTAAATAACAGCCTTGAGCATTGATTCGCAAAGCATTGAGAATTTTTGGCTTTGTTCCCTGCCCAAAGCTTTTTATCTTATTGTTTTCAATCAGCAACCAGGCTTTGTCCATGACCTTGTCAGTCAGAATAATTTCAGCATTATCAATGATTATTGATTGTGAAGATTTCTTAAGCATTAGAGTATTCTGCCTTTTATTTAAACAGTTTCTTTAATCCTTGCTTTAGCTGCTTTTGCAGATCAATTGTTTCTGAATCAGCTTGCTGAGCATCACTGCTTGGTTCAAATAAGCCTTTGAGGATTTTATTAGTTTGGTCCTTGATCATATCCTCTGTTGAAAAATCAATTTTATATTTTAATTGAGAAATCCTGTCATAAAGCACAACTTTAGCTCCGGCTGCGGCAATATTAGTCATCATTCCCAAATCTCCGGAACGCATGGCAAATTCATCAGAGAGTTTAAACTTTACTTCAAAATCAACATACTGCTCTAAATCAATATATCCTTTGCCATATAGCGTCGCATAATCCGCAACCGCGATAAAATCTTCGGTCTGGACTTTTCCATCAAGTAAAGAAAAAGTAGCGCTTGATTGTTCAATGCGCATATCTGAGAGCTCTATAAGATTTAATGATTTTGCTACTTTTTTAAAATTAGGCGGCGGCTTTAGCGATGCTTGTTCGATTTTAAACCATCCAGAACCAGTTAGATTATTAATATCCATGGCACTGCCGGAAACACCAGCATGGGCATTAAACTGTCCTGCGCCCATGTCCTGGCCAATAATATCGGTTATCAAAGGCGCGAGATTAACTTGTTCTATTTCCAATGAACCTTGGATCGGAATAATATCTTTTATTTCCGCTTTTAAAGCCGCGCTGATTTTCCCATTATAAAAAACACAGGTCAAAGGCGCGAGGTTAAGCGCAGCCTGCTCAAAACGAATATCTGCTTTTAAATCCGAGAAGTTTATTTTATCCACTGCTCCCTGGCTGATTGCGGCCTGAGCCTTGGCTTTAAATTTATTCAAATCAACAACTGGTCCATTAGCCTCGGCGGTAAAACGGCACTGTCCGGTTAAAAGCGGTAATGAATCAATTGCTAAAATCTTTCGAATATCAGCTAGATCAATTGATCCCGCAGCAGTAGTTACTATGTTTAATTTTTCAAAGTCTTCGAGTTTTGCTTTTATTTCTAAATTAGTCTGACCGTAATCTATTTTCAGCTGATTAAGCGCAAAATTAGTTTTACTGTATTTACCATCGAAAAATAAATTAAGCGGCTGTTGGCTGATCGCAGCGTTTAATCGCGTACTGCTGAATGATTCCTGATCGCAAATAATTTCTCCGTTTATTTTTTCAATATCCGCGAGGCTGTTTATACCCTTTATCAACAAATCATTTAATTTAATATTTGCTTTAAACACAGGCGATTTATTCTCCGCGACCTCAAGCTCAAGATCAACAACCGTACTTCCTTGAACCACTAAACCCTGCTGGTTTAAATCCGCGCCTTTAACCAGCAGCCGGGCCTTTAGGTTTGCTTGATTTGGCCGAATCCTGGGAAATGATTTAAGGCTTAAATCAACTTTATCTATTTCTAAAAATTTAGAGCCATCAGCATTCTGCACAGATATGCCGGAAAACAGCACTCCCTTAAACGGAAAGTAAAACGCTTTATCAATATTTACATCTTTCGCCAGGTTTTTTTGTAAGAACTCAATAACCAGGGGTTTTAAATGTTTGGGGATGTATAGATTATTCAGATATATAAATCCTAAGCCAATAATCCCAATAAAAACTACTACGCTTATAATTACTATTTTTTTTAACATTTTCCCCTCACTGTTACGAATTGATTAAACATTTTTCGCAATAAAAAAATTATTTATTTTTGCTAAAAGGCAAAAAACTTTTCCAGAACTTTTGACGTTTTTTTTGTTTAATAAGCTCAAGTATCTGCGGCAGCATTTTTTCCGCGATAACTTCCCCAGCATCTATACATTCCTTACCTTTAGAAAAAGCTGCCCAGCTGATTTTTCCCACATCCGGATAGATTACAATATCCGCGCCTTTTAATCTTAAATCACTCAGCCAATACGCCCTGATCGCGTCAGCCTGAAACATTATGTCCATGCCATTGCCCAATTTTTTATTATAATCAACCAGAGCTTCCACGCCCACGGCAATTATAATATCCGCGCCCATGGCTTTTACCGCGTCGACCGGAACACTGCCGATTATTCCGCCATCAACCAGCAGTCTTTCGCCAACTTTTACCGGTGGAAAAACACCGGGCAAAGAAACCGAAGCCAGCACTGCCTGCTTAATGCTTCCCTGTTGGGAGATAATCTCATCGCCAGTACGCAAATCCATGCTCGTACAGGAAAAAGCGATTTTCGTTTTGCTAAAATCAGAGTCAATGCCTAGATAATCAAATATCCAATCTATTTCTTTACCGCTGAATACCCAGCGTTTGATCGCGCGAATATTAAACAATACCATTCTTTTGACAAAGGTGAACAGCTCTTTGACAATTACCTTTTTTTCCTCTTCCGGAGAATAGCCGCCGATCATGTTTTCAATTTCTTTTATTTCCTTGCGATTAACCAGACTTAACATTTTTTGTTCAATTGCCTGACTGTCAGGATTAAGCGCGTATTGAGCGCCAACCATCGCGCCCATACTTGTACCGGCAATAATATCAATCGAAATGAATTTTTCCAGAGCCTTAATCACTCCAATATGCGCCAGACCTCTTACCCCGCCGCCGCCGAGTGCCAGCCCGATTTTCAGTTTATTTTTATTCATTCGCTCCCCTGGTTATATCTCACTACGTCCCTAAATACTCTTCTAACCAATGCCAATATTTCTCAAGCTGATCTTTTTCTTTAGTGTCAACATCTTTAAGTTTTAAAAAATTTTGTTTTATCTCAAAAGATTCTTTTTTTTTGTCACATAAATATAATAAATACATTCTTAGATAGCTGTATTTTTTTGCATTAACAATATTTCTTCCCAATAGCTGATAAAATTTTTCGGCAATCAAAAACTCTCTGCGCTGTACAGCAGCAGCCCCTAGATGAATACATACTTCTTCTATAGCTTTTATGGTAAAAACATTTTTCTCCTGCACTGCTTTTTTTAATTGATATTGTAATAATTTTAGTACGTTAGACCATGCTTCTTTATTATCACCTATTCGATTAAAGCAAATTTTTTGAGCATCATAATCGCTCTCCAAAACAAAGATAATATAATTTCTAAGCAAAGGATCGTTAAGACATTTATCCAATCGCTTGATATTCTTAGGAAAGCTTTCTCTTGTTTGCAAAAATTCATCAATTAAACAAGTTGCTTTAAAATACTTTTCAGTTTGCTGTTGAAAATACTTGGGCCATATCTTTTTGATTATTTTGCTTTCTGAAAAGTTTTTTTGAACATTAGCAGCATTGCGTAATTCTCTATAAGCATTTATATCTTGATTACCCACGACTAATTTATTTGATAACCTTTGAGGATAATTATCAACAAGCGGCAAACTTTCAGATATCCAATTTTCAAGCCTTTTTCCATCAGCAATAAAATATCCCCCAAACTGCTCTGGACTTTCAAAGCCTAAACTGCGTATTTTAGGTCCTATAATGGGATCATTCCATTGCATAGAAAATAATTCTTCAGATACTGGTTCCTTGGGATTTTTTATGCCAACCATCATCCATTGATATCCGCTGCCAGACCAAAGCGAGGCTTGATCAAAAACATTACAAAAAGCTTTTAATATTGCTTTCGCATCGGAAACTTCTAGTTGATATATTGGCAGCCAATGCGTAACTATCCCCCCATCTTTTAAGCAATCATAAGCCAATTGAAAATATTCTTGAGTATATAAATTCACAACTCCAGAGTTTTTAGGTGGAGGAGGTTCGGCAGTAATTATATCAAATTTTTGTTTTGTAGTAAGCATAAAAAAGCGTCCATCATCAATGTGGATTTTAACACGCGGATCATAGATAGGGTTTTCTTTAGGATCAGGGAAGATTATATGGCTCATATCTATTATATCTCTGGAAATGTCCACTATTTCAATGTTTTCTAAATGCCGCGTATCTGTTAAGGCTTTTGCGGTAATACCGCATCCATAGCAAATTAAAAGTGCATCTTTGGGATCCGGATGGATTGCCATGGGTAGATAGACAAACATACTCATATAGCGTTTTGAGTTAAATGAAGTTCCTGACATCATATGATCGTTGGTCATCAATCGGTGATAAAGAGTATTTCCGAGCAATTTTTTCTCTAAATACTGAATTGACTCATTTAGGCCTTCTTTGAAAGCTACGCGTTGTTCGCCGCTTTGTTTTAATCTTAAGATTGGGAGATCCAATAATTGTCGATTCATCAAGCCGAAAGGAAAAAGAATTAATGAAACAATAAAAAGTCCTCCAACTAATTGATTAATATACTTTTTTTTGTTTTCAAAAAAAAGTAGTTTTTTATCAAACAGCAGTGCGGCAATCAATCCATAACTAAGTGCAAATAAGAAAAAAGATCGTTCTATACCTATAAGAGGAATGAGAATTATTCCAGCTACAAGTGACCCCAGCGCACCGCCAATAGTATTTACCATTGACATCACCCCTGTTGCTTTAATTTCATCTTCAATTGTGGAATGTAATGCCTTGCACAGCATTGTGAAAGTAATCCCTGATGCAAATGAAATAGGAAACATCAAATATGAAGAAATTAATAAAATAATTTTAAAATTATTCCCGCTCATAATCAGTTGGTGAAAGAAACCAAAATTGCCATAAAGACCAATAACTAATAATCCGTTTGTAAGCATAATAGGAAAAAGAAAGCGCTGTGCTTTTAAATCACGTTTAAACCACATAGCTGCAAACAGTCCTCCAAAACAGATGCCAAGCAAAACTACTGCTAGCATTATTGCAAAATTTAAGCTGCGAGACATGAGAAACAATCTTATAAATCTGAACCAAATCACCTCTAGTCCCAGAAAAACAAATCCAGATAGAAAGCTCGCGAGTAATAACTTACTAGATTTTGAGGAAAATTTAAAACAAACTAAAGAATTATCCGTTTTTGTAAGATCTGCGTTTAACATGCTGTTGTTTTTGAAGATAGAAAGAGTAATGATCGCTGCTAAAATATTACAACCAGCGGCAAAAGCTCCGGCATGTATCAATCCAACCCATCTAATAATAAACATTTCACTAAAAAGAACTCCGATTACTGCGCCAAAGGTATTCCAGCCATAAAGCAAGCCGAATACATTTCCATAGTTTTTCTTTTTAGCATATAGTGCTTTTACCAATAATGGCAGTGTTGCTCCCATGGCCGAAGTTGGGATTATCATAAGTAAAATACAAAATATTGCTCGAATAATGTTTAAAACAAGAGTCTGTCCTGTAAAAAAATGAGCTACGGGCACAAAAGTTCTTGTTAATTCAGGAAAAATGAGTACCAATAAAAATCCGAAAAGAGCAATTGCAAACTGCAAAAAAGCATAAAACAACAAAGGCGATTTTATCTTAAAGCCCTTAAAGGCGATCAATCCATTCCCTAGTGCTAACCCTCCCATAAAGCTGGCTAAAACAATCGCTGCGGCATGAACACTGTTTCCAAAAACTAAACCGGCAAGCTGAAACCACACCAATTCAAAAATTAATGCGGAAACCCCGGAAAGAAAAAAAATCAAACACAAAATTATTGTCATGTAATTAGCCTAAATCCGTTCTCTTAAAATATTGATTATTCTGTCTATATCTAACATTGGAGCTCAGTTGCATCGGCACGAGGTTGCAGTAAAGAAATATTTACTCGCAAGCTAGTAACTAGGCTGCGGCAGCGATTTGTTGTTTTTATTTTAAAACACCGCTTAATTTTATAACTTTTGAGAAAAAAAATCAATAAAATACTTGATCAGGGGTTCGCGATCCCCTTGTGAACTTAATAATAAAAAAGACCACCCGTTAAGAGTAGTCTTTTTTGTTGGCGTCCCCAAGGGGATTCGAACCCCTGTCGACAGCTTGAAAAGCTGTTGTCCTAGGCCAGACTAGACGATGGGGACAGGAACTAATTAGTAAAAAGTTGAAAGTAAATACAAAATCATTTTTAAGTTTATAAACTTTTAACTTTAAACTAAGTTATTAGTGGTGAGCCGCCTTGGTCTCGAACCAAGCACAACCGCCTTAAAAGGGCGGTGCTCTACCAGATGAGCTAGCGGCCCACTAAACTTTAAACTTCCATTATATCGTTTTCTTTTTTCTTGGAAAGAGCTTCTAATTCTTTAATATATTTATCTGTAAGCTTTTGAATATCATCCAAAGCTTTAAAACTTTCATCTTCGGTTATTTCCGCGTCTTTTTGTTCAAGTTTCACTGCCTCATTAGCATCACGTCTGATTGCCCGAATCGCGATCCGGTTTTCTTCTGTGAGTTTATGAATAACTTTTACCAGTTCCAATCGTCTTTCCTGAGTCAGCGGCGGCACATTCAAACGAATGATCTTTCCATCATTAGACGGAGAAATTCCTAAATCAGATTTTTGAATTGCTTTTTCCACAGCCCCTAAACAAGATATATCCCATGGCTGAATCACGATCAAACGCGCCTCAGGAGTAGCAATCCCAGCAAGCTGTTTTAAAGGAGTGGAAGTGCCGTAATAATCTACCCGGATTCCTTCAACCAAAGCAGCGCTTGCCCGACCAGTACGAACCATACTGAAATCACGTATTGCCACATCAATTGTTTTTTTCATTTTATCTTCTAACTGATGAACTATCTCTTTAACACTCATAACTGATTCCTTTAATATTTTTTATTTTACAAGGGTTCCAATCTTCTCGCCCTGAATAACTTTTTTAATATTACCTTTTTTAAACAGATCAAAAACAATTATCGGCAGGTTATTTTCCATGCATAATGTCACTGCCGTCCGATCCATAACTTTCAAATTCTTATTCACAACTTCAATATAACTTAATTCATTAAATTTTTTGGCTTTTTTATTTTTAATCGGATCGTCAGAATAAACCCCGTCAACTTTTGTTGCTTTTAAGATAATATCGGCGTTTATTTCAATTGCCCTTAAAGCCGCGGCCGTATCAGTGGTAAAATAAGGATTACCTGTGCCTCCGGCAAAAATTATAATCCGGCCTTTTTCCAAATGTCTAACCGCTTTTCGACGGATATACGGTTCAGCTAATTCCTGCATATCAATTGCTGTCTGCACCCGAGTATGCACCCCGATTTTTTCCAAAGCATCCTGCAGCGCCAAGGCATTGATTACTGTTGCCAGCATGCCCATATAATCAGCGGTAACCCGCTCAATTGCCCGGCCGATTGTTGATGCTGCCCGGAATATATTCCCGGCTCCGACAACAACCGCAATCTCCAAGCCCAAGCTTCGCGCGTCTTTTAACTGCTCGGCTATATTTAAAAGAACACCCGCATCGATTCCAAAACCTTTTTCCGTGTTTTGCAATGCTTCTCCGCTGAGTTTTAAAACCACCCGGCGATATGCTGTTTTTTTCTTTGCCATAAATTTATTTTCTATTTAGCGTAATTGATCAACTATGATCTAAATTTCTTCGCCGATTTGATAGCGGGCAAATCTTCTGATGCGGATATTTTCCCCGATTTTAGCAATAATTGAATTTAAATAATCTTTGATTTTTAATTTATCGTCTTTGACAAAAGTCTGTTCTAAAAGACATACTTCCTGATAAAATTTGTTAATCTTTCCTTCTAACATTTTTTCAACTACATTAGCCGGTTTGTCGCCTGCCTGAGAAGAAATAATTTCTTTTTCTTTGTCCAAAAGTGCTTGCGGCACATCTTCTTTATTTAAAAACTGAGGACTTGCCGCGGCAATATGCATAGCCACATCTTTCACAAATTGCTGGAACTGTGCGTTGCGGGCAACAAAATCAGTTTCACAATTTATTTCCACTAAAACTCCGATTTTTCCGCCCAAGTGAATATAGGATTCGATTATTCCTTCTTTAGCCGCCTTATCAGCGCGTTTCGCGGCCACCGCCAAACCTTTTTTCCTAAGTTCAGCAACCGCTTCATCAATATTACCGTTGGTTTTTACTAAAACATTTTTGCAATCCATAAAACCAGCATTGGTTTGCTCTCTTAATAATTTAATTTGCTCGGTAGTTACAGCCATTATTCTGCCTTTCGCTTTGCCTTTGGAGCTCTTTTCTTTGAATCATCAGCAGGCTTGAATGTGCTTTTTCTTGCCGCTGGCTTTATTTCTTTATCGTTTTTTTCTTCCGGCTTTTGCTCTGTTTTTTTCTCAGCAGCTTCTTTTGCCGCTTTTTCCGCCTGAGCGGCTTTTGTCAACTCATAACGGCCCTTGCCTTCAATAACCGCATCCGCAATCGTCGCGGTAACCAGTCTGATTGATTTTATCGCGTCATCATTACCAGGAATAACATAATCTAATATATCTGGATTGGAATTAGTATCCGCTAAAGCTACAACCGGAATATTTAATCTTCTGGCTTCTTTAACCGCGGTTTCTTCTTTTTTTGAATCAACAATAAACAGCGCCCCCGGCAATTTGTTCATTTTGCGGATTCCGCCTAAATTTTTCAGTAATTTGCTCATTTCTTTATTTAAAACCGAAACTTCTCTTTTCTTCAGTCGATCAAAAGTTCCGTCCGCGCTCATCCGTTCAAGTTCCTCAAGCCGTTTTATGCTTTTGCGAATAGTTTCAAAATTAGTCAGAGTTCCTCCCAACCATCTTTGATCAACATAATACATTTCGCAACGAGTTGATTCTTCAACAATTGTCTGCTGCGCCTGTTTTTTAGTTCCCACAAATAAAACAGACTCACCGCGAGCAGCCACGCTTTTTAAAAACTCACAGGCGTTTTTCAGCTCAACTTCGGTTTTTTCTAAATTAACGATATAAATACCATTACGCTCACCAAAAATATAGCGAGCCATTTTAGGATTCCATCTTCTTGTCTGATGGCCAAAATGAACCCCTGATTCTAAAAGTTGTTTGATTGTAACTGTCAAAATTATTCCTCCTTTGTAAACTCATATTGACTAACGCAATACTTTAGGCGTATTAAGTAAATGTTAAAATACTATAACACACCTTTTATTTTTTTCAAGCATTTTTTTTATTTTAATAAAAACAGGCCTTTTCTCTATCTTTTGCCTTCCTTACTTAATGGCAATTAAGCCAAAAACTCCAGTTCAAATAATTTCTTATAAGCCCCGTTTTTCTTAAGCAGTTGATCATGAGTACCTTGCTCAACAATCCGGCCGTCCTCAAATACCAGTATTTTCTTAACTTTTTTTACTGTAGCTAAGCGATGAGCAATCACAAAAGCCGTGCGATTGGTTAATAATTTATCCAAAGCTTCCTGAACCAAACGAGTTGACTCCGCGTCCAGCTGAGAAGTCGCTTCATCTAATATTAATATCGGCGGATTATCCAATATCGCCCGGGCAATAGCCAAACGCTGCTTTTGCCCCCCAGAGAGTTTCATCCCCATATCGCCAATAACCGTATCATAGCTATTGGGCATACTCAGAATAAACTCATGGGCTTCAGCGATTTTCGCGGCTTTGATCACTTCTTCTAATGTCGCGTCCTGCCGGCTATAGGCAATATTATTCTTGATCGTATCATTAAACAGCATCAGATCCTGGGTAACAATACCGATCTGCGAGCGCAATGATTTAAAACTAACTTCCCTGATATCAATCCCGTCAATTTTTATTGAACCTTTGGTTGGGTCATAAAATCTAGGAATTAAATTAACTAAAGTTGTTTTTCCCACCCCGCTGGCGCCGACCAAGCCGATGATCTCACCTTTTTTAATCGTTAAATCAATTTCCTTTAAAATCATGGTCTGGTCATAGCCAAAACTCACCTTATCAAAAACCAGCTCTTTTTTAAATTCCGTCAATTCAAGCGCGTTTTTTGCTTCCGCGACTTTTACCGGAGCATCAAGAACCTCAAAAATCCGCTTAGCCGCGGCTAAACCCTGCTGATTTATGCTGTGAATTTCACTCAAGCGCCGACAAGGCTTGATCAAAGACATAAACGCGCCAAGAAAAAGAATGAACACACCAAAAGACATGCCGCCCTCAATAACGCCTTTACCGCCATAATAAAGAAAAGCAGTGCCGCCGCAAGCGCCAATAAATTCGGTAAATGGCCCCAGCACTTGCGAACGTTTTTCCAAACGCATCATGATTTTATAAAAAGAAAGATTATGATTACTGAATTTAACGATTTCCTTATCTTCCATGGAAAACGCTTTGACAATTCTGACTCCGGATATTGTTTCAAACAGCTTGCGGTTTAAATCACCCATTTTCTCCTGAGCCTGGGTACTGATTTTTTTGATCATCCGGCCGATCTGCATAATCGGAAAAGCCACCAAAGGCGCCAGGGCCAAGGCCATCAAAGCCCATTTCCAGCTGATAAAGAACACGATCCCGGCTAAAAACAACATAGTCAGAAAATGATACAGCATCATCATTCCCACGGATATTGAGCCTTTTAAAATATCAACATCATAGGTGATCCGGGAAACCAGATGCCCGGTAACGCTTTGCGTAAAATAATCCAAAGAAAAATTCTGAATTTTCTTATAAATTGTGTCCCGGATATCGCGAATCACCAATTGACTTAACTTAGTAATCAAATATGTCCGGCCAAAAGAAAAAATACCTTTTAAAACAAATACAATCAGGATTGTAAACACAATTATATTCAGCATTTCTAAAGGTGGAGTCGCGTTTATATTACCAACAATTTTTGCTAAAAATCCCGGCAAACGGCGATCTAAAACAATCTTATTCTGGCCAAGGACTTTATCACTCAAAGGGACCAACATAGTCAGAGAAGCGCTATCAAAAAAAGCGGATAAAACCATAAAAACCACAGCCAGCCCTAATGTAAACAAATGCGGCCGGATAAACATTTTTATTACACGGAAATATAATTTCATGAAACTACCTTTCTAGACTAAAGATAACTTTATTTATTTTAGATTTATCAATATATTTTAAAATAACTTTTTTGGCTTTGCTAAACGCCTTGGCCCGATGACTGATCTGATTTTTCAGCTTAGGGCTTAACTGGGCAAATGTTTTCTTATAACCATTAACTTCAAATAAAGGATCATAACCAAAACCCTTATCTCCTTTTAGCTCAAGCGCGATATATCCCGGACAAGTTCCCTCAACCACGGCAATAATTCCCGCGGCATCGGCAATAGCCACCGCGCAGACAAATCGCGCTTTGCGCTGGTTTTTATTAGGCAAATCCTTTAAAGCCTTTAACAGCTTATTATTATTTGATTGATACGTCGCCCCTTTACCGGAAAACCGAGCAGAATATACCCCCGGAGCGCCAGCTAAAGCATTTACTTCCAATCCTGAATCATCCGCCACTGTTAACTTTTTAGTCCTGTGGGCAATTTTCAAAGCCTTAATACTGGCATTAGCAGCAAAAGTATCACCGTCTTCCTTTATTCTTTTCGGCGCCTGAGGAAATTCCTCTAAACTAACAGCTTTTATCTTGGCATCTGATAAGATTTTACTGATTTCCGCAAACTTATTTTTATTTCGAGTTGATACAATAACTTCCATTTCTAAAAATTCTCCAGTTTGCCGGTTGCCAGTCTGCGCGTTAATTCTATCTTATATCCTTGTGTCCTTGTGTCCTTGTGTCCTTAAATGTTAAACGGCAGATCACTTAATGCTTTTTTCTGGATTTTAATCAAGCGATCAATTCCTTTTTTTGCCAGCTTGGTCAGCTGAGCAAGCTGCTTTTGATTAAACGGTACGCGCTCGGCTGTGCCCTGTAACTCAATAAATTCCCCGGATGAAGTCATCACCACATTCATATCCACATCAGCATTAGAATCCTGCTCATAATTAAGATCTAAAGTTGGTTTGCCATCAACAATCCCGACACTGGTGGCAGCCACATATTTTTTAACAGGAAACAAGGCGATTTTACCGGATTTTTGCAAAGCATATAAAGCATCAACCAAAGCCACAAAACTTCCGGTAATACTGGCAGTTCTTGTGCCGCCATCAGCCTGAATAACATCGCAGTCAATCCAAACCGTGCGTTCTCCGAGTTTTTTCATATCAACTACAGTACGCAATGATCTGCCGATCAAACGCTGAATCTCATGCGTCCGGCCGCCAACTTTTCCTTTGCTTGATTCTCGGGGACTGCGGGTCTGACAAGATCTAGGGAGCATGGAATATTCCGCGGTTATCCAGCCAGTGCCTTTGTCCCGTAAAAAAGGCGGTACTTTATCTTCAATCGAAGCAGTACAGATAACCTTGGTATTGCCGACTTCAATTAAACATGATCCTTCAGCATATTTCATAAAATTTCGGGTAATTGATACTTTTCGCAAAGCATCTGGCTTTTTCTTAGCTGCTTTTGACATAAATATTATCTCCCTTAGAATCTATGGCCACAATTAATGGAAAATCTTTTACGGTAAACGCGTAAACCGCTTCCGCGCCTAAATCCTTAAAACAAACCAGCTGTTTTTCAAATACATACTGCGCTAACAAAGCGCCGCAGCCGGCATATGTCGAAAAATAAACTGACTTGTATTTTTTAATTGCCGCAATAACCTCCAGCGAACGCTCTCCCTTACCAATAGTAGCTAATAAGCCGTTTTCCAATAATCTAGGAGTAAACTTATCCATCCGGCTGGATGTTGTCGGGCCGCAGGAACCAACTACTTGGCCTTTGAGGCTGGGAGTGGGACCGCAGTAATAAATTATTTTGTCCTGAATATCAAACGGCAGTTTTTTACCCTTAGCGATCAGCTCTAGCAAACGTTTATGCGCTTGATCCCGTGCTGTATACAATATTCCAGTATACAAAACTTCCTGCCAAACAACCAGGTCTTTTATATTTTCTTTGTTTAATGTTCCTATTAATTTTTCCATATGTCTGTTTATTATATTGTTTCGGGCCGACGCAAGGCCGGCCCCTACGTGATTCTAAATTATAATGCTCGCGCTTCTAAGCGCATGACAGCTAATATTAACGGCTACCGGCAATCCGGCGATATGCGTAGGATAAGTTAAAACATTTACCTTAAGCGCTGTTGTCTTACCGCCAAAGCCAAATGCTCCAATATTCAGTTTATTGATTTTAGCCAGCAAACGCTGTTCTAAATCCGCTAATTGTTTTTGTTTATTTTTTACAGTAATTGGTTTTAATAAAGCTTTTTTCGCCAGCAAACCAGCATAATCCTGCGTGCCGCCGATTCCCACTCCGATTATATAAGGAGGACAAGCTCCGGCGCCAGCGGTTTTCACCGCCTGAACAATAAATTCCTCAATAACATCGATACTTGCCGTGGGATTAAGCATTTTCACCTGGGCTTTATTTTCACTGCCAAAACCTTTGGGCAGAACCGTAATTTTTATTTTATCGCCTTTTACAACATCAGTATGAGTAATACTCGGCGCATAAGCTAATTTGCTTTCGCGGCTTATCGGATCTTTTTGAATCGAGGCCCGCAGTCCGCCCTGTTTATAGCCAAGCGCTATGCCCTGGGATATCAGCTGATTAATATTATCTTGAACATAAACATTATTACCGATTTCCACAAATACCACAGGCAGACCAGTATCCTGGCAAATCGCCAGCTTCTGCTTTAAAGCAATTCGGGCATTATCGACAATCGCGGTCAAGGCTTTTCTGGCCAAAGGACTTTGCTCTTCGGCCAATGATTTTTTTAAAAGCAGCAGAACATCAGAGCGCAATTTAGTATTCGCTTTAATCGCGATTTCCGCTGTTTTATTTTTAATAAGTTCTGATGAAATCTTTCGCATCGGCTTATTTCTTTCTTTTAATATATTCCGCGGATACGCTAGTTTTAATTCCGCCGCGCAGATTAAATTCACCATGCACGCTCATTGCCCGCGGCTTACAGGCGCGAATCAGATCATCCATAATTTTATTAACCACATGTTCATGGAATATTCCGACATCGCGGTATTGATTAATATACAGCTTGAAAGACTTTAACTCAAGACAGGATTTATCCGGCATATACTCGATTGTAATTGTCGCGAAATCCGGCAATCCGGTCTTCGGACAAATGCAGGTGAATTCCGGCACATCCATTTCAATCCAGTAATTTTTATCTGAGTACATATTTTCCCAGACTTCAATTTCCGGCATCTTTAAATCGCGGATATCTTTCTGGAGATTCTCATACAAGCTTTTGTTTTTTGTCTGTTTCTTCATCAATGAACTCCTATCAGTTTATGTACTTGAGGGATTACTCTAACATCAGTTAAATCCTGCTGAGCCATTGCCTGCCAAAGCATTGTCTTTTTTATCAGCTTATCTGATAATTGTTGGGCAACCGGCTGCAGAACCAATGCTATATCTTTATCAACCGCGGCAATTATTTTAGCGGCTTTTTTTATTTCCGCTGATTTGGTTTTTAAGCCAACAACTGCCTTAACAAATACTTTTTTATTCTTAGCTGCTTTTAAAAACCGCTGATGCTCAGCCCAGAACGCGGCAAGACCAGTCGCGCTGGGAATTTTAAAATCCATGGCCACGATATCAATATATTTCTTTATCCGCGCAAAATCAGAACAAAGCAAGCCGTTTGTTTCCAGATAAATCTTTAATTTATCAAGCTTTAGTTTTTTTAAAAACAGCGCGACAAACTCAGTTTGTAAAAGCGGCTCGCCTCCGGTTAAGGATATATATTTAACTTTATGCTTTTTAACCAGCTTATCAACCGCGCCAGTTAATTCTTGCGCACTGTACTGCTTAAATTTATTTTTATCAGTATCGCAATAAGCACACTTAATATTACAGCCGAAAAAACGGATAAATAGATGCCCTGTGCCCAGATAAATACCTTCGCCCTGAATACTAAAAAATATTTCGGATATTTTGGCTGTTAACATCCTGCCGGGTCTTTCACTTTTGCCTGGGCAAAACCCTGAGCGCGCAGAACACAGCTGTCGCAAGTTCCGCAGGGCTTTTTACCGCCGCGGTAACAGGACCAGGTTAATTCCAATGGCACGCCTAAGCGCACTGCTAATTTCACGATCTGCTGTTTATTTTTCTTAACCAATGGCGCGCAAATAATTGTTTTCAAGCCTTGAGTCCCGGCTTTTGTCCCTTTTCGCAAAGCCAAGGAAAACGCGTCTAAAAATTCCTGCCGGCAATCCGGATATCCGGAATAATCAATTTCATTTGCTCCGATAAAAATCGCTGACGCGTTTACGCTCTCCGCGAAAGAAGCGGCAAAACTTAAAAATATAATATTTCTTGCCGGCACATAAGTTGACGGGATCTCCGCGTCAATCTTTCGATGCTGAGGAATCTTCTGAGTTTTATCCAGCAAAGAAGAGCCTTTCCAAGGCAAGCTGATTTTTACCAGCTGCCATTTACATCCGGCTTTTATCGCGATTTTTTGGGCTGATTTAATTTCTTTTTTATGTCTTTGCCCATAATCAAAACTCAGACATGAAACTTGATAACCGTCACTCAACGCGCTGTAAAGACTAACCGCTGAGTCCAGGCCTCCGGAAAGCAGAACAATTGCTTTTTTTTTATTTGAATTAGTTTTCATAATAAGTCGCTTTACTGCGCAAGCTTTCCCAAACACTGACCTGCTTAACTTGGCATTTGTATTTTTTAACTTTTTTAACCAGATTCTGGTAAATAAATTTGGCAATATTTTCCGAAGTCGGATTAAACTGTGTGAAATATTCAGTTTCATTAATATAGCCATGGTCAAAATATTTGAGCAATTGTTTAAGGATTTTCTTAGCTAAACTAAAATCCATGACCATATCGCTTTGGCCCAGCTGCTCAGCAATAAAAACCGCTTCTACCTGCCAATTATGACCATGCAGATTCTCGCATTTTCCTTTATAATCTCTTAAATTATGCGCCGCGCTAAAATCCATAATCACGCTGATCTCAAACATTTGATACCTTCCTTACTTTGTTTAAGGCAAAGCCGAGGAATTTCTCCCCCTGCTCGGCAAAATTATCCGGTTCATCACTAACATAAAAACAAACACTTTGCCGCGCTGTTTTTTCCCGATTAGTTAATAAGCCCTGCTCTTCGAGAATCTGTTTTGCGCCATAAGCCACTTGCCGGGCAGAATCAACCAGATGAACTTTTCTCCCCAAGACCTCTTGGATCACAGACTTAAGCAAAGGATAATGTGTGCAGCCCAAAATAATTGTATCAATATTTTTATTTTTCAAAGGCATTAAATAATCCGCCACGATCTGCTGAGTAATCTTGGTCTTAAGCCAGCCTTCTTCAACCAAAGGCACAAACAAAGGACAGGCAATGCTGAAAACCTTTATCTTTGAATCGATTTTTATGAGCTGCTGCTCATAAGCTGAACTTTTAACCGTGGTTTTTGTGCCGATAATCCCAATCCGCTTATTTTTCGTGATCCGCGCTGCTTCACTAACTCCGGGCTCAATTACCCCCATTATCGGAACTTTAAAGTTTTTCTCAATTGCCGCTAAAGCCACGCTTGAGGCAGTATTACAGGCAACAATAATCAGTTTCACATTATTCTTAAGTAAAAATAAAATATTCTCAATAGAAAAACGGATAATTGTTTCTTTGGATTTCGGACCATAAGGCACGCGCGCTGTATCGCCAAAATAAACAATTTTTTCATTAGGCAAACTACGAATAACTTCTTTGACCACAGTTAAGCCGCCCATGCCTGAATCAAAAATTCCAATTGGTCTTGTGTCACTCATCGGCTAAATCCATCACTTAATTCAAACATTTTTTTATATTCCAAAATCCCCTGGGCAATTGATTCCGCCAACATCTGGCGATAATAAGGGTTGTTTAATTTTGCCCCTTCTTCGGGATTAGTTAAATACCCGACTTCCAGCAATACTGCCGGCATCCGCACCCCTTTTAACACTAAAAACTTGGCGCCTTTTACAAAGCGAATTTTCAGTTTTAAACTTTTTTTCAGCTGCCCGGCAATGGAATTAGCCATCTCAATTGATTCAATCCGGTTTTCCGAAAGAATCATATCCCAAAGCGTAGCATTTAAATCAACGGCTTTATTATAATCCGCGTTTTCTTCAAATTTTATAACCGCGTTTTCCCTGATCTGTACTGCTTTGCTAAAATTATCATAAGTTGTTGACAGAAAATAAGCTTCAAACCCATTGGCAGATTTAGCTTCCGCGGCATTAGCATGAATACTGATAAAAAAATCCGCTTTTGCCTGATTAGCAATTTCTGAGCGTCTTTCCAAAGGCTGAAACTGATCATTCTCCCGGGTTAAAATAACTTCAATCCCATTTAAAATCAGTTCATTTTTTAAACGCCGCGCGATATCCAGAACAATTTCTTTTTCCTGAATACTATTATAGCCAATCGCTCCCGGATCCTGATCACCATGGCCGGCATCAATCACAATTTTGCGAATGCTGAAACTGCCAATCGCAAGCTTAGTTTGCGGATAAACCACGATTTTACCTACAAATAAATCACTAAAAGATTCCGGAACCATAATCATGCCCTGCTTAACAATCACCGGGCTTTTTAAATCACAAACCTGTGTATCATATAAAACCAATCTGCTGCCAGGATACAACTTAGCGCTGACTTTCAGGTTTTTCACTGTAATAATATTAGAAAATCCATCCCATTCCCAGTTAAGGTCATGTTTATCGCAGAAATTCGTCAAATAATCATAGTGACTGCCGCCTTGCTTAAGAGCATTGCTCATCTTACCAGAACCAGCGCATCCAGATAGACTAGTAAAAGCAAAAACTACAATTAAAAAAATTATATATGAATTTTTATTTTTTATAAACATAAGAGCAATAATATGATTTAAGAAGAAATTCTAAAAAAGTTCCGGTATGTTAAGCATTCTATCACTAAAAAGCCTTTTTTACCAATATAAAAGCTAAATTAATGATTTACGCTGTCTCTAGGGAATATTTATAAGTCAATGTTTCAATAATGGACAAAATAGAAGGGCACTATCATTCAATCGGCTATGCGCCGCAAGTAAAAAACATGTATAAAAAACGCGATTATCCGTACTTGTATCTTTTTTTTAAGATCTACTATATACAACTTTGCAGTAATAAATCACACGATTTATCATGATCCGCTTTAACAGAAAGATGATTTTGCTCGATTTCACTGGACTGGATAATATTGCTTGATATTAAATAGGCAATAATAATATCGCTAATTTGCCGCCCGGTTTTTTTTGTAACCAATAAAGACATGTCCGCCTCTTCTTGTTTTCCCAGTAAAGAAACAGCTGTGTCGGATTTTAATCCATCTCTTGCTGATATCTCTTCCCCATCCAAATAAATAACATTTTTTACTCTTACCGCCAGCGGCGCGTGCAAAAAAACATTAAAAACTTCAATATTGTTTTGCCCCTGCCGGGATTTTTCGATTAACCATAAATCCGTGGATTTAATAATTACACAGTTAGCGGTTCCCGCTTCTATTGCTTTTATCCCGTCATCCAAACAAAATCCCTCAACTATACTTTTTATGCTAGGATAATTACTGAAAACATAAAAAAAGCGCATGTATTCATTAAGGTTGGTTTCTTCTTTGATCCTATTGCGCAAAGAAGGCTGTCCCCGATTACCAGAGGCCGAGGAATCAATCCACTCTCCGGAAGCATTCCTGATCATCCAAGGATCTTTGGCTATTTTCACCCGCGCTTCCTCTCCCAAGAAATCCGCGACATACGGAGCAATTTTATCTTTGATTAATTTATTAAGATCTTCTTTATTATTATTAGCCGCTAATTCATTAATTTTAGCCACCCATTCCGGATGCTCTTTTATCAAATAATATGCCGCTACACGCATCAAAAAATCAATGTTTTCCGTTTTTCCGCCGAGTACCGAAGCAAGATAGTCAATCACCTGTCCTCTGTTTGTCCCGGCGTCTCCGCTAAGAACAATAACCGGATGACTGAGAAAATTAAACTTGCGGCAAGGCAGAGTTTTTATATCGACTTTAATCGGCAGCCAGAGGCTAAAAATGAGTCCTCCATTAGGTAAAACAGCTGTTTTTGCCAGCCCATTAGCAATGTTCACATTTTCCTTTTGCCTTAACAAAAATCTATTCGCGTCAAGTTCAGTCTTTTCCAAGATATTTGCTTGTATCTTCAATTGCCGGTTATCCACAGAAACATTTATCGCTATATTTTTTACTTTTCTATCGTGAACAGCAAACAGGAAATCGCCTAATATCTTTCGCAGAGCAGTCTTAGGAAGAAATACCTTCTGCTCTTTTAAACCCGCCTTTTCAATGCCGGAAAAATCCAGCGTTATATCACCTTTTTGAGCCTGAAACTGGGGACGGTAAAAATCCGTTATTTCATTAATTACTTCCATAATCGAACAATTTTCCGTAGAACGAAAAGCAGAGACCAAAATACCTAAAAATATGTCCATGGCCTCAGCCGCGCTGGTTTCAAAATTCACTTTCCCATTTTGCCCTTCAGAAATTTCTTCCAAAATCCCGTATTGAGTTACAAAATCCCCGCGCTGCTGCTTTAAAATTCTCATTATCTGATTAAAAGATATGTCTCCTCTTTCATAGCGCTCGATCTGCTTTAAAATCCTAGCCGCGCTTTGCTGAAAATTATTTATAATTTTCATTTCAGCGGCTTTTGGATCAACCTCCAAAGAATATTCTTGAATATGATCAGCCTGTTCTAAAACAGTTTGAAGCTTGCGTTTTAATCTAATAATTTCTCCGACAGTAATCTCATTACCCGCCACAGCCGGCAGTTCAATAACAAACTTTGTACCTTTAACACTGTGGTTTTTTTCGCTAAACAATGAAATCTTTCCGCCACAAGCATTCAGCACCTGTTTGATCCGCCGCAGCGTAAATGACTTAGTATAAGTTTCAGTAGTAAAAAAAGGCGAAAACGCGAAAAGCTTTTCATACGGCCCCATACCGGTTCCATTATCCATTATGGATACTTCTACTTTATCCAGGCTTTTATAGTCAATTCTAATTATTATTTTTTTAGCATAGGCATTAACCGCGTTACTAATCATTGCCTTGATAATTTCTTCAAACTCGTCACTGACAATAGTCTCTACTGGTGAACCCGTAGAAATAAACTCAATATCTATTTCCCGGGCATTAATAACCCTCTGCAGCAAGGTTCTTATATGCGGCATATCAATATTTGATCCTTTAAGTCCCGCTGCCTTTGCTTTTGTTATTATCGCGCCTACAGAACGAGTTATGTCTCTGCTGCCGCTAGGAATGCTTTTCAGCTGTTCTTTAATAATTTCAGCCAATATATCATTACCCATTGTAAATCCTAAACCATTTAATTCCCGTTTAATTATATCCTCGATATTAAATTCTTTTTTAAAATTATCACGACACTTTAGCAAAAATTCATTTAAGTCCACTTTTTTAAAAGACAGTTCTAATTGCTCAATACCTATGGTTTTCTTAAGATTACCCATCATCTCGGAAATAATATTAAATTCCTTATTTATTACATCCATATATTTTTTTATTTCTTCTAATTTGCTGATCTTTCTATCCGTGTTCAATTCCCCCATAATTTTCCTGATTTCTGACATAGGCGGCGATATTTTACTCACCAAAGAATCAACGGCTGTATTTATCGTACTGTTATCAGTTAAAGCAGCAAGATACTGCGTTTCCCGAAATATCAGTTTCTCCAAATCATCAACCTTCTCCGTAATTCTCTCTACCGCTAACCAAGTCTTTTCAAATTCTCCTTCTTTTTTTTTCAGGATTTTTACTATGGCGCGGGTAGCTCCGCCAATACTAGTTAATTTATTGCGAATATGATGAGTAACCCCATGCAAATACAAAGTTTTTTCCAGCTGCCAAAAAGTATGCTGAGCAGCCGCGCTGACATCGCTATTTTTATCATGCAAAAGCTGATATAAAAATCCGGATATTTCTCTCGCATCAAAATCTTCTAAATCTTGGGCAAACCGCTTACGGACTTCAGGATTAGGGTGGTGACAGATTCTGTTCAAAATCCTCCTCGCGTTCTTATTTTTTTTAACCCGAGAGTGATTCATTAGGGTAATCAGATACTTTATCCTCTCTTTGCCTGCTGACATATCAATGTATCTCTGGCATAAAAAATCAAACACCATTTCCGACTTGGAAACAATTAACTGCTGTCTATCCTCTTTGGATTCAGGCTTTACTTCATGTTTTTCCCTTAAATGTATTAATGTCTGCATTGCCGGTTTAAATACGCTTTCATCTCTATCCGTAATCAGCGGCATCAAAAACGGCATAATATCATCTATATTAAAAACTGCCAAATCCGTGATAAATTGTTTTTTAATTTCTTCCGATTTATATAGTATTTCGCTGTTAAATATTTTTTCAACAAATTCATCTTTTTGCTCCACAGCATAAAACAGTAAAACTCCTAATATTTCAATCCTTTCCCGCGGCTTTCCGCTATTACAATATTTTTGCCAAAGATGCTTATAAAAATCACGCCTTTGCTCCAAGCTTAAGATAAAATCGCCAAGCGGAACAATTTCCATTACCGGATTGTTTTTCCATTTTGTCGTATAATGAAAATCATTACTTGATCGCGGATTCAGAGGATTAAAATACACGGAAAACTCCATAATCCCGTTTCTTTCCGGATTATCAGGGTATGACGGTATCTCCAATGGAATAATTTCGCACTCCAGACGAAACTCATTGCCTTTCTGTCCCTTATAAGCAAACGCTTTCCGCATTAAGCTGGTTATCTCATCGGATGTTATATTTTTAAGGCCTTCAACGTCAACTGACTGCGTTAAGGTCTGAAGCAATTCGATTAGTTCCTCATCCGTCAGCATTGGGGTTTCGATTATTCCCAGCAGCTGCTTCCTCAAATTATCCGCGTTGACCTTAACCTGGCTCTCAGACAGCTCTTTCACCGCCTTTTTTATGCCCGCGGCAATGTCAATAATTGTCTTCTTTTTCTTAAGCTCTATCCATGAGCGAGCCCAGAGATTTTTACCATCTTTTCGCACCTCCACTACTTTTACCTTATCTCCCATTTTAGCCGGAGAAGAGGTCCAAACCCCCATTTGCAGGATTTCGCGCGAAAATAAATTTTCCACATCAGCTTTACTTAAGTCCCAATCCAGCTTTAATGTCCCATAAGCGTAAAAAGTATCTCCAAATTTAATCCGCTTATGATCATCACCAAAAATTGATTCTGGATTAAATTGGCCAATACCCCGCGCGCTTATAATCCGCGGCGGATTATGAGTCCAAAAAGCATTCAACATCTCTTCATTGTTAATGTTAATCTTAGGAGAAAGGCAGCTCTGCCCGACATCGGCAAAACTTGTGCCAAAAGGCAGGAATACGATAATCAGCAA
Organism: Candidatus Omnitrophota bacterium; assembly: GCA_018817585.1. Taxonomy (GTDB): domain Bacteria; phylum Omnitrophota; class Gorgyraeia; order B26-G9; family B26-G9; genus JAHITE01. The sequence continues at coordinate 2,700 of JAHITE010000061.1, read as the reverse complement.
ACCAGCAATAATTTTAATTTTGTTTTTTTTCATTATAATCCGCTTTTTTGATATATAAGGTTTAAATAAATATAAAGGAAACTATTCAGGTTCTATTCAGGAGTTGCGAGAAAGTATACCCTATTTAAGCGGATTATGCAATAAATTCTCGGGATTTTTTTATGTTTGTTCTATCGGAGGATACAGCATTACTAAAAAAAACTGCCTGAAATATACCTGACTAGAGAAAAAAGCAAATCAAGAAAGTCAAAGCCAGCTTGACATGTCCTGATTAAAAGCATAGTATGTAATTTAACCCCAAAGGAGGTATATATGGATCCCAATAAATTCAACTCACCGGAAGAGCTGTTTAAACAAATGGGCAATAATGTGAATAAATTGCAGTTCAATAAAGGAATGATCCCGATTATCGGTATTATCCTGGGATTAGGCATCTTGGCCACAGGCATATACTCAACTGGACCGGATGAAGTAGGCGTTGTTCAGCGGTTTGGAAAATATGTTCGGACAACTCAGCCGGGACTGCATCTTAAGCTGCCGGTAATTGAAACCCTGAACAATGTAAAGGTAAAGTATATTTTTAAAGAGGAATTCGGTTTTCGAACTACTAAATCGGGAATTAACACTCAGTACTCTAATAAAAATTATTTTGATGAGTCATTAATGCTTACCGGAGATCTTAATGTGCTGGAAGTTGAATGGATCACGCAGTTCAAGGTTAAAGATCCGGTAAAACTGTTATTTAATATCCGGAATCCGCAGCGGACAATCCGCAATATTTCTGAAGCCGTGATGCGCCTGGTAGTCGGTGATCACACGGTTAATGAAGTGCTGACAACCCGGAGAGTGGAAATAAACCTGGAAGTGCAGGAGCGCCTGCAGGAAATTCTTGATTCTTATGACGGCGGAATCCAGATTGTAACAGTTAAACTGCAGAATGTAAATCCGCCGAATCCGGTAAAACCTTCCTTTAACGAGGTAAACGAAGCAAAGCAGGAAAAAGAAAAGGTTATTAACCAAGCTTGGGAAGCCTATAATAAAATTATTCCCAAAGCCAGCGGCGAAGCAGCCAAAACAATCAGTGAAGCCGAAGGTTATGCTTTAAAAAGAATAAATAAAGCCAAAGGTGATGTCGCTAACTTTAGCGCTGTATGGGAAGCTTACAAAAATTCCAAAGAAGTTACCAGAAAAAGACTTTATCTGGAAGCAATGAATGAAATCATGTCTCAATCCGGAACTAAATATATTGTTGACCCCAGCCAGAAGAATATTCTACCCTTTCTCAATTTAAGCAATCAGGGAGGTGCAAAATGAGACAAGTTATAATTATGATTATTGTTTTAATCGCGATTATTATTCTCTTTGGAATAAGCGGCGCTTTTTATACAGTTAATGAAACCCAGCAGGTAGTTGTAACCCAATTCGGACAGCCGATCGGGCAGCCGATAACTAAATCCGGACTTAAGTTTAAGCTCCCCTTTATCCAGCAGGTGAACTATTTTGAAAAAAGGATATTAGAATGGGACGGCGAACCAAACCAGATTCCGACAAAAGACAAGAAATATATTTTGGTTGATACTACCGCGCGCTGGAAGATAAAAGACGCTTTAAAATTCCTTCAGTCAGTGGGCAATGAAACCGGCGGCCAGGCAAGACTGGATGATATTCTTGATTCAGCCACCCGCGACGCGGTTACCAATCAGAATCTGGTAGAAGCTGTGCGCAATACCAATCGGATCATTGAAGAAAAAACAACGCCGGAAGATGACAGCATGGGTCAGGTTGAAGAACTGGAAAAAATAGAGCAAGGCCGGGAATTACTTACCCGGGCAATACTTGAAGAGGCATCTAAAATTGTCCCCCAATACGGCATTGAGCTTATTGACATCAGAATCAAACGAATAAACTATGTGGCTGATGTTCAGGAAAAAGTATTTGAGCGGATGATTTCTGAAAGAAAACGCGCTGCCGAACAATACCGTTCCGAAGGCCAGGGTAAAAAAGCGGAAATCGAAGGCAAAAGAGCCAAAGAGCTGAATCAGATCGAATCTGACGCTTACCGCGTGGCCGAAGAACTTAAAGGTAAGGCTGATGCTGAGGCAACCAATATATACGCGCAAGCCTATAATAAATCTCCTGAGTTTTACGCGTTTTTAAAAACTCTGGAAACATATAAAAATACAATTGATAAATCAACAACTTTGATTCTTACCACAGATAGTGAATATTTACAGTATCTGCAGCGGTCAGAACAAAATCCGCAGTAATATTATTAGCTTTAACCAAAAAGACACTCTGCTTAAACCACAGGGTGTCTTTTTTTATTAGCCATCCCTGCCTTTTGAAATAGTTGTTTAACATTAATCTAAAATATTTCTGGCTTAGATTCCTTTAGTTTGCGCATAAATATCTACCTGCTCAGCAAAACATCATACTGATTTTAAGAATTATATTATTGATTTTATGAAAACTAAATAGTATCATTAGGTTATGTCGAAATCTAGAAATCATATCTCCTTATACTCCTTAGTCTTATTATTAGGATGTCTGTATTGTATTTTTCCTGAGCAGGCATATGCCTATATTGATCCAGGCAGCGGCAGTGCCTTTTTCCAGTTGATCCTTTGCAGCCTGATCGGCGGATTCTTTGCCTGCAAACTTTTGTTCGTAAAATATAAAAATAAACTAATGAACATATTT
>JAHITE010000060.1 GCA_018817585.1 Candidatus Omnitrophota bacterium | reverse complement strand
GGGTTTGAAGCCTGATTTTGATAGGACTGGCAAAATCAGAGATTCATCCTCGGAGTCCCGCACGATGCGGGACGAGAATGAGCCAAAATGATTGATTCCGGACCGCCTTCGATAAGTTGGTTACAAGGTCGCAAGGTCGCAAGGACACAAAGTCACAGGAAAAAGTTAACAGGTTAACGTGTTTATCAAAAATAAAACAAGTTAGTTCTAACGCGGTAACGCGAAAACGCGCGAACTGGTTTAGGTTTAAGCCTTTCGGCCTTTTGCCAATAGGGAATTGTCAATCGCGGTAAGAATATCTCTGATTTCAAACGGCTTTAACAGATAACTAGCGTTTCCGCCGGCTTTAACAAAATTTCGCAGTATCTCCTCAAGATCTGTTCCTATATACCCGGTCATAAGAATCATTATCCCAACCGCTAGTTCTTTTTTTATTATTTTGCACAACTCAACTCCGTTTATATCATCCATCAGCAGATCAATAAATACTATATCATATTTCTTAAGTTTTATCATTTCAAGCGCCGTAACATGGTCTAAAGCTATATCACATTCATAGCCTTTATCCGCCAGCGCCATCCTGATAGCCACGCAAACAATCTTAACATCATCAATTATCAAAACCTTATTTTTTCTCATAAACTATCCAAATTAAGCTATTGACGAAAAAGACAGAATAAAGGTTACCCCTTTGTTTTTTTTACTTTCCACGGAGATTGTGCCATTGTGCGCTTCCACTAAAGATTTAACAATTGCCAAACCAAGGCCCGAGCCTTTTTTACCTTTCTTTGTGGTAAAAAAAGGTTCAAATATTTTTCCCAGATTTTCCTTTTTTATCCCTTGGCCATTATCAATAAACTCTACTTTTATTTTATTATTATCAGTATTTCTGGTTCTTATTATAAGTTTTCCATTAGTTGACATGCTGTCACAAGCATTATTAATCAGGTTAAGCACTATTTGCTGCACTTCCCTTTTATATCCGGATATATTCGGAATATTTGCTTCAAAATCTTTTTGAATTTTTATTGATTTTTCCTTTATCTTCCCGGCAATAAGCTTTAGTACGCTTTCAATGACTTCATTCACATTCAGCAAATCTACGGGCTCTTTTCCCGGCTTCGCGAAAAAACTTAATTCATGAATAATCCCCGCCATATATTGACACGCGTCATTCATTTCTATAAAATTTTCCGCTTCGCTAGTCCCTTGTTTAGTTTTTTTCGCGTAAGCATTGATCATCAGCTTCAGTCCGGCCAAAGGGCTATTTAGTTCATGCGCCACCCCGGCGGCAATGCTTCCCATAGCAGACATCTTCTCCGACTGAACAAGCTTTTCCTGAATTAAACGCATATTGGTAATATTCCGTTCCGTCAGGGAAAACGCTACCCGCCGGCCGCTATTATCTTTAAGCAAAGTAACAGTTACCCATACATCTAAAATGGCCTTGTTCTTATCTACCCGCTTTGTTTCAAAAGAATCAATCATCTCTCCTTTTTTGATTCTTTTTATCCGCGCCTTTTCCTGCTTTATATTCTCTTGAGGAATAAGCTCGAATATGCTCATGAACAGAGCTTCGCGTTCACTCCATCCGTAAATTTTTTCCGCGCCTTTATTCCAGGCAATAATCTTTCCTTCAAAATCTACCAGTAAAACAGAATCATTTGAATCGCGGATAACCGCGGCCAGACGCTCTAATTCCGCGGTGCGTCTTATATTATCAATATCAATTAAGGTTATAACCGCGCCTTCAATTTTATGCTCTGTGGTTTTATACGGCCTGATTTGAATTAAATGCCAGCGGCCGTTTTTATCCTGAATTTCCCGCTCTTGGGCTTTCAAATCTTCCACCACATCTATTATCATTTTTTCCAAATCAGCAATTTCCAGTTTAGGCTGTATATCAGTAATCCGCCGGCCAACGTCCCGGGGAATTAAACTTAAGAACTTTTCCGCCACAGGATTAAATCTCCGGATACAGAGATCCCGTCCCACCATGACAATCGGAATATTTATGCAATTAAGCAGATTAAGAATATCATTATTCACCCAATTTAATTCTATATTCTGGTTACTGATTTCATCGTTCATGGTTCTTAATTCTTCATTGCTGGATTGCAGTTCTTCTTTGGCGGTTTGCAGTTCTTCATTTGTACTGCGCAATTCTTCATTCGTCGACTGCAGTTATTCAAGTGATGATTTTAACTCTTCGGAAGTGGATTCAGCCCTTTCAATCATAGACTGCAAATATTCTTTATGCTTCTTCACTGACTCTTTTAAAAACACAATCTCATCATTGTTCGCGTCATCGCTCTTTTTCCGGATTATTGTTCTAACCGCTTTATCGTCATCACTGTTTTTATTATCAGGGGCAGCGGTTTCTTTAAAAACTATCAGCAAATAGTATCCGCTTTTATCTCTCGCCTTTATCGGGATTGCTTCGATATCCACGTATTTAACCGCGTCGTGATATAAAAAATGTATATTTTTCACAACGGTTTGCTGTTTTTTCTTAAAAGCTTCCAAAATAAGCCCCTGGACATCAGAAACAAGCCCCTGATCTATGAGCTGGAGGAAATTAAGCGTTGCTTTGCCGCTCTTATGCTGAATATACCGCGTCACATCACCCCAGCACTGCAAAAGTTCCAGATCAGAGTTAATCAGAATTGATGTATAAACATAGCGGTTTAATAGAATCCGAGAAATATCCGAAAGCTCCCCGCCTTCATGAGCGGTTTTATTCACCGGCAATATAGCGTCTTGAAATTCTTCCTGATATAAATTCTCATGCGGAATATAAAAATTTTGCGTTAGATTTATCGCCCCGGGTTTTCTCGAGAATAATTTATGTTTTTTGTCAACGGAGGCAAAAATATTCGTAAACATCCCCACACCTTCGGAATCACTTAAAAGCAGCATCCCCTCCGGCTTCAAAGCATAATGGAGCATAGACAAAACTATTTTCTGCAAAGAACTTCCCAAATAAATTAACACATTCCGACAGCTGATTAAATCCATATTGCAGAATGGCGGATCCCGGGTAAGGTCATGGCGCGCGAATACGCACATATCCCGAATGGATCTTTTTATCTTAAACCCTTCTTCGTTTTTAATAAAATATTCCCGCAGCCTGTCCGCGGAAACATCAGTTTTAATATTATCGTTATATATGCCTCGTCTCGCCTGCGCCAACGCCTTTTCGCTTATATCTGTGCCGAAAATCTGAACCTCAGGCAACCTAGTTTTGGTTTTGAAAAATTCCGTTAATTGAATCGCGATGGAATAGGCTTCTTCTCCGGTAGCAACTCCCGGCACCCATATTCTTATTGGATTTTTCGAAAGTTTATTCTTTAAAATCAAGGGGAATACTTTTTTGCTCAACAAAACAAAAACTTTCGGATCGCGAAAAAAATTCGTTACATTAATCAGCACATCTTCAAAAAGTTCTTTTAACTCAAGCTTATTATTTTTTATATAAGCCAGATATTTATCCGCTGTATCTATCATCAGCAGCGTCATCCTGCGCTCAATGCGCCGGGTTAAAGTCGGATGTTTATAGTTAAGAAAATCAACTCCGGAATATTGTCTTAATAAATCCAGGATCAACTCAACTGATTTCCCTGCCCCGCGCGCTATTATTATAGGCAGTTTTTTATGCTCCGCATGGATCTGCTGTGAGACATTGAAAAGTTCCACACATTTTTTTCCTATATCTTCAGGACACATAATTAAATCAATATTTCCGCTGACAATCGCGTTGCGCGGCATATCCGGATATTGCGCGGTATGTTCATCCTGGGCAAAGGTTATTCCGCCTAAAGCCTTAATTTCTTTCAAACCAGCCACTCCATCAGAACCAGTGCCTGATAAGATAATCCCCACAAGCTGGTTCCCATAAGTCCGCGCTAATATTCTGAAAAAAGCATCTATCGGACGCAATAGCCCTGCCTTGGTTTTTAATTTAGTCAGTTTAAATTTTTCATTAAAGATATTCGCGTTCCTATGAGGGGGGATAATGTAAATATGGTTAGGAAGCAAGCGCTGTTTATTTTCAGCAAAACAAACCGGCATCGCGGTATTCCGCGATAAAATATCATCGAGTAAACTGCCGCGACTTGCTTCCATGTGCTGAATAATAACCAGACTTACCCCTATATCCACGGGGAAATTTTGCAGCAAAGCAATGACAGCCTCCAGCCCTCCGGCAGAAGCGCCTATGCCAATTACGCGTATATTCCTATTAAAGGAAAAAATGTCCGGATTTTTATTAGCGGAATGTTTTGTTTTAGAAACAAATTTTGATTTCCTGGCGTAATTTTTAGCTGAAGAGTTGGTCTTTTTTTTCATAACTTTGAAACTCCCCCTATCGAAAAATTTGCTTGTAATTCTTATTTGTCTGTTTTTCCTTAATATCTTATTATTCTATATTATCCTACTAATTTTTCCGGTTGCAAGTAATTTTAAAATAAACAGACTAGTGATAAGCCATAAGCTATAGACTATAAAGGGCAGGAATAATTATTTTAGCGGGTTTAAAGCCAAAAAAAGCGGATAGATTAAGATCCGCTTTTTCGCATAAAATTTAGTTTAATTCTGAAAAAGATTTTTTAGTCTATCATTAGCTTTATAGTAGATAGCCGCCGCCAATAAGACCTTAACCACTTCTCCAGGGATAAACGGAACAACCCCCAGCATAATCACCTGGCTAAAGCTAAACTTAAGGGTTATTGCCAGCCATAAGCCGCCCAAAAAGTAAATCCCGAACATCGCGATTGTCATTGAGATTACAACCTGCGGATAAGTTAATTTTGAACTTTTTTTGCTAAAATAGTTTAACATCTGTTTTAAGCCAAATATGGCCAGAATAAACCCCAGAATATATCCGCCGGTTGGTCCGAATAATTTAAGCAAACCGCCCTGAGCCGCGCTAAAAATCGGCAAACCAATTGCCCCGAGTCCCGCGTATAAACCCTGAACAAACACACTGTCTTTTTTGGTTAAAAAAGCCGCGCCAAGCAATACAAAAAATGTCTGCAAAGTCACTGGTACCGGAGTAAACGGCAAAGGAATATAAACAAACGCGCCTAAAGTAATCAATAATAAAAACGTGATTATACCGATTGATTTTGTAAATACTCGATCCGCGATAAGCTCTTTTCGCGTTAAATGACAAGCTACTGATTTCTGCATTTCAACCTCCTGTTAATTAAATTTTATTCGTTCCAGGTTCCCATGTTTCTAAATTTTTCATAGCGTTTTTCCACCAGCTGATCCAGCGGCAATTTTAACAATTCTTTGAGATTTTTCTTAAGCGATGTTTTTAAAGCTGCCGCGGCAATGCTGGGATCGCGATGCGCCCCGCCCAATGGTTCAGGAATAATTTCATCAATAATTTTCAGTTTAATTAAATCATCCGCGGTGATTTTAAGCGCCGCGGCTGCTTCCGGAGCATTGGCCCGATTACGCCAAAGAATCGCGGCACAGCCTTCCGGAGAAATTACCGAATAATAAGAATTTTCAAACATACAAACTCGATCGCCCACGCCAATACCTAATGCCCCGCCAGAACCGCCTTCGCCAATAATTACGATAATTATCGGTACTCTAAACTGCGACATCTCGCGGATATTAAGCGCGATTGCCCCGGCTTGGCCGCGCTCTTCCGCGTCTATACCCGGATAAGCGCCGGGAGTATCAATGAAAGTTATTATCGGCACTTTAAATCTCTCAGCCAAACGCATCAAACGCAAAGCCTTGCGATATCCTTCAGGATGCGCGCAGCCAAAACTGCGTTTAAGGTTTTCTTTTGTATCCCGGCCTTTTTGGTGCCCGATGACCATAACTTTTTGACCATCGATTTTAGCCAAGCCGCAAATCATTGCCTGGTCATCGCCAAACAACTGATCACCCCGCAATTCAATAAAATCAGTCATGATCAGATTAATATAATCTTTGGTATACGGCCGCTTTGGATGCCGAGCAATCTGCACTTTCTGCCAAGCGCTGAGATTACCAAAGATATCTTCTTTAAGTTTTTTTAATTTTTCCTCAAACTTTACAATTTCATCGGAAAGATCAATTTTTCGATTATCGGAAAAATTCTTCAGTTCAATGATTTTCTGTTCAAGTTCTACAATTGGTTTTTCAAATTCTAATCCAGATCCGCTCATATTTATTTTCCTTAAATGAACGCTTGACTTACGAAGCGCTTTTAGCGACGTCAAGTCAACCAGCGCGCTTGTCCCGCTGTTCTATAGCGGGGAATTTTGCCCGAGAAGCAGCGGCTAGCTGCTGATTCGGGAATCATCTTAACTATTAAAGCTAAATAGGTTTAAACTGCTTTTCAATTAATCAATAATCACAATCTCTGTTCCTACTGGAACAATCACAAATAATTCTTCGACATCATTATTCATCATCCGCACACAGCCTTGAGTCTTCTGCTGCTGAATCGGCTGATTATCAACTGTTCCATGAATCCCATAGCCTGGCTCAGAAAAGCCCAGCCAGCGAGTCCCGAGAATGTTTTCCTGGCTGCCTGCCGGAACAATTGCTCCGGTTTTATACCAAACAGGATTAACGATCCGATTAACAACTTTAAACTGACCAACCGGAGTGGAATTATCCCGGCCAATACCGATTTTGTAAACTTTAACCAGTTCGCCATCAGATTTTAAGGTCATCAAGCAATCGGTTTTACTGACAAACAAGGAAAATACCGAAGTAATTATTTTCAGTTTCATCCCCGGCTTAATCAAGGAATTGTTCAAATTATTAGTTTTCTGAATTAATTCCACATTAGTATTGTGTTGTTTCGCGATTTTATACAATGAATCCCCAGGCTGTACTTCATAAATAATACTGTTCGCGCTCGGCGCGCGAGAAAATAAGCGGTCCAGATTAATCGTTGCCAATCGGTCTAAAGCTTTATCCTTTAAAGCACTGCCGGGATATTGTTCAATCAAACGGTTTAAAGCCTGCTTTTCTTTTTCAGTATCCTGGCCTTTATTATAAATATCGGCAATGCTGACAATTGCTTTTTCCGCGTCCAAAGTCTGCGGAAAATCAGCCACAACTTTATCCAAAGCAGCTACAGCCTGTTCCGGATTATTGGTTTTTATTTCTAAAGCCAGATTTAAAGCAATTTCTGATTCCGGCATAGGAACAATGATTTCTTCCACTTGTTTCTTAGGCTGCCCCATTTTCATGAAAAAAAATACTGCTAATACAATAATTATTCCGATAATAAAACGTCTTCTCATTGCCCCCCCTTAAAACGTCACTACAAAAATAGCAACCATAATCCCAAGTAAGGCCCCGACAAATACTTCCACAGGAGTATGTCCAATCAATTCCATTAATCGCTCAGGCTTTACTTCATGTTTATAATAAATATCTTCCATGATTTTATTCAATGCTACTGCCTGGCGGCCGGTCATTCGGCGCAAGCCTTGAGCATCAAACATGATGATCAGCGCGATAATCGCGGTGATCGAAAACACAACAGTGTCAAAACCAGAATACATCCCCACGGCAGTAGCTAAAGAACTTACTCCCGCGGAATGAGCACTGGGCATACCTCCGGTGCTCATCAGCCAGCGAAAATCAAACCGCTTTTCCTTGATCGCGCCGGTAATGATTTTAATGCTTTGAGCTACTCCCCAAGAGCAAAATGAAGCCCAGATGATTCTGTTTCTAAAAACCTCTTCGAAAAAATTCGTGTCTTTTAGCTGCATAGTTAAATAATTATAATATAGAAAGCTTAAAAAAGCAAATTATTATTGACTAAAACCAGTAAGGAAAATATAATCAAAGCAGATCAGCTATTGGTTTAAATCAAGCAAAAACTAAAAATTTTATTAGTTTAAGGATTTCCTACGATTCAGTTGATGTACCATTCCAAATCAATTAAACATAAAACTTCTATTATCCGTCACTTAGGTAAGTAAGTCTAAAACCGGTTTAGGCAAATAATTATGAATAAAAAAACTCAAAAATCTATTTTAGGTTTAATCCTTTTGGGCATAGCGTTGGCTATTGTTTTTATTGAAGTATGTCTTAATCTGTATAATCCGATCATTGCCCAGAAAAACCGCGTAAATCCCGCCGAGGATGGCGAAAACCGGGAAAATGTCTGTAAAATCATCTGCTTGGGCGATTCGTTTACTTATGGCCTGGGCGCGGCTAAGGAAAACAGCTACCCAGCGCAAATGGAAAAGATATTGAATCAAAGCAAGCAAAACAAGGTTTTTCTGGTGAGAAATTTAGGCATACCCGGAGAAACCTTAAGTCAAACATTAATTAAATTAGAAAAAGCAGTCAAGCAATATCAGCCGGATATTGTTATTATTCTAAGCGGTATAAATGATACCTGGTCTTTGTCCGAATATTGCAAGTTCCGAGTTTTTAAATCAATTAAGCAATTAAGTCCCTTTGCGCTGAATCTGAAATTTTTCAAACTGCTCGACCTTATTGCTTATAATTTGAAAACTCCAATAGCTCCTGGCTCGGACATCCCTTCAATCATTAAAACAGCCAATCAATTAAGAAATAAAAAAAAATACCCGCAAGCCGAGGCGTATTATCAACAAGCGCTGCTGATCAATCCAGAACATCTGATTGCGCTGCTGGAATTAGGCCGCTGCCAAAAATTAAACAAACAATACCTTGCGGCTGGACTAACCTTTGAAAAAGCATTTCTCCTGGATCCAGAGAACAAAATTCTGCACGGAGAATTATCAGACTTATTCATAAAATACAGAAACATCCCGGAAGAATTTTCCTTGCTCTTAAGACTAAAAAACCGCTTCCCCGACAATATGTATTTGATTCAAAGATTATGCTATGTTTATTCTAACCTGGGCGAACCGTTTTTTTCCAGTAATCTAGCAAAAAAAATCACAAACAGCGACACAAAAACTCTGGATATTAACTGTTTAAATGAGTCGGAGCTTAGTTTATTAGAAAGTTATTATGCCAATAGCAAAGCAGCTTCCAACCCCAAGAATAAACCTGAATCATTTTGGGAAAAGACAATCAATATCTCAGAACTCCGCTATATTAATTTTGAAAAAGCCGCAAAACTTTGCGCGCAGGAAAAGATTGGTTTGATTTTCTCCAGCTATCCCTCGATTTTATTGGAAGACATGAAAACCGTGGCGGAAAAATATAATATTCCTTTGGTAGACAATCGTCTAACTTTTTACAATCTACTCCAAGAACACTCACCTCTGGAATTTTTTGTCTCAGAATTTGACCGCCATTGCACCGCTTCCGGCTACGAAGTAATCGCGCAAAATATTGCGGCGGAAATTATGAAGATTATGGAAAAATCACCAGTTAATAGTCAATAGTCAATGGCTAATAGTAAAGAGCAAAAAAACTATAAACTATCATCCAAGTTCTTTCTGCTTTATCTTGCTTTTTTTGCTTTATGCTATAAGCTATGAGCCATCAGCTATCAGCTAAGTGCTTTTTTTCTTAAAATAACAAAAGCAAAGCTGGTTAAATTCGGATTAGGAAATCTCGCTAAAAGCTTGACCACAAGTTTATGAATATCTCTTAGCAAAGGAATCCGCTGATAGTATTTATGACCGAAAAACCCCTGATAAACCAATAATTCATAGTTTAAACTCTCAAAATTGCTGATCTGTTTTCTGGTCGGACCTTTACACCATTTATAATGCACGGAAAATCTTTTGTGTTCAACCGGGTCATTACAGACAAAAAGTTTAAATAAAAAATTGGCGATAGATTCCGGCAGCAGCCAATTAATCACAAACGGCAAAGAATATAAAGTCGGAAAAAAATGAAAAGCAATCCCTCCGGGCTTAAGCAATTTATAAACATTGGCATGAAACAGCCGCGGATCCTTAACATGCTCAGCGAGCATTTTAGAAAAAATAAAATTATATTGCTCCCGGATGTTTAAATCCGGCTGACAGATATCCGCTAAAACTTTCTTATAGCCAGCAGGAGCGCGATCTAATTCAACCCGCGATATATCCAGAATCGTATAATCCAGCTGCTGTTTATTGATTTGCTCCAGAGATATTGCCGGAAAAGCTCCGCCGCCGATTTCGCACAAACTTTTACAGGAATACTGCTCAATACATTGATTTAATGTTTTTAAATACAATTCCCAGGGATCAGCAGCATTATAAATAATTTTCAAAGTGTATTCTCCTGTTTTTTTATTTAAGATAATTGTATTCTATTAACGGGCCGACAGCCATCGGCCCCTACGTTACGAACCTTGTGACGCGCTATTCGCTGCTTTTATAATAATGAATCCGAAAATATCTGCTAGGTCGCAGCTATTTCGGACTAAATTCGAGCAGGCTGACTTGACATCGCTAACGCTCTGTAAGTCAGGCTCTCATTTAAAGCTGCCCCGCCAGAGAAATTTCCTAAATTTAAACATTGCTCTCATTGTTCGCTTAACCTCTTGGGGATGTAAAATCATTTGCATCGCTTTATAGCAAAGATAGCGAAAACTAAGATAATATTTCTTCCGGCTGATATCACACCATTCCACCAGTTCCTGGGAGCTTAAATTAGGTAGATTTAAAACGCAATTATGCAGACCTTCTTTAGTTACCCAATCTGAAAAGCACTGGCTCTTTAATAAATTATTCTCCTTAGCCCATTGATAAGCTTTTGTTCCGGGATAAGCCATTAACGGAAAAAACTGCACTGTATCCGGCATAAATCTTTTGGCCAGAGCAAAGGTCTTGGCCAATGTTTGTTTGGTTTCCCCAGGATTACCAGCCATAAACGCGGCGTGCAGCAATAAACCGGCTTTTTTTGTATCGCGAAAGAACTGATCCATCCGCTCGACTTGCGCCCCTTTTTGAATATTATCTAAAATCGTCTGATCCGCGCTTTCAAAACCAATAATAATCAACCGACAACCGGCTTTTTTCATCAGCTGCATGGTTGCCAAATCAATATCCGCCCGGACATTAGCATTCCACTTTAGATTAATTTTACGCTCGATCAGCAATTCGCAGATTTTCTTCACCCGCTTTTTATCCACGGAAAAAGTATCATCTTCAATCACCACTTCCCTGACCTCGGGCAGATTTTCTTTAATATAAGCAAATTCATCAACCACATTTTCCGCGGAACGGGTGCGATAGAGATTGCCATGAATTGTTTGGGGATAAACGCAGAAAAAACACTGAAACGGACATCCCCGGGCAGTGAAAATCTGAACCATCGGATAATCAGAAGCCGCGAAAAAATAATTATTAATATTTAAATGTTGTTTATACACACTGCTCACAAAGGGAATTTCATCAAGATTGCTGATTTTCGCCCGATCCGGATTATGCGCTATTTGTTCCCCTTGGCGAAAACTTATGCCCAGGACTTTAGTTAAATCTCCTTTATTGCCCAGAACTTCCGCTAGTTCAGCGATCGTATAATCATATTCTGCTCGGGCCACAGCATCAATGTTTTTGTTTAAAGCCAATGATTCCTCAGGTAAAGCCGAGACATGCGTTCCGACTAAAGTAATAAAACTCTCTGGCAAAACTGCTTTTAATTTTGCCCCGATTTCTACATCATTATAAATACTCGGAGTCGATGTTCCGATAACAATCAAACCGGGATTATACTCCCGCGCCAGCTCAATTACTGTCTGCGGATTTAAGCCCTGCGCCGGGGCATCAATTAGTTTTACGCTAAAGCCTTTTTTTTCAAGCACTCCAGTGGCATAAGCCAGCCACACCGGATAATACAAGGTACCGCTTTTAGTCACTGCCGGACTGCGCTGTGAACGAGAATAACGCGGAAAAAATGGCGGATTCAACATTAATATCTTCATTTTGATTAACCTCGTTAATAGTTGATGGTCAATGGTCGATAGCTAATAGTAGGGGCGAAACTCTGTTTTCGCCCGGGATAATACCAATATAATTATTATTTTTTATTATATATTTTTATCATTTTGTAACGGGTCGATACATGGATCGCCCCCTACAATTTCTGTTTTTATCTTTTTCCTTGTGACCTGGTGACTTTGTGTCCTTGTGTCCGATTTCAGCCATGAACTATTTCTTAGAGCTGATTATTTTCTTAAATATATTTTTAACAAAATTCATAAAATACGTCGGATCCTGAACAAAGCGTTTGATCACTTTAGTATAAAAAGCTTTAGGATTTTTAAACAAAAGTAATATATAGAATAAAAGTTTTTCCTGGGAAACCATTTTTTCCAGTTCCTGGGGAGTAAACTCAGGCGTGACAATCACCCCTTTTTTAACTCCCAAGCTGTCAGCTTGAAAATCCTTAACCAGATAATTGCCTTTAACGCATTGATCATAGAGTTTTGTTCCGGGATAAGGTGTGGCAATATAATAATTAACATTGCTTACCTGCAGACTGCGGCCAAAGCTAAAAGTTGTTTTAATCTGCTGTTTGGTTTCACCAGGAAAGCCGATCACAAAAAAAGCATCAGTTTCAAATCCATTTTTATAAGCAAAGCTGATCAAACGCTTGGCTTTGTTTAAATCCAAGGGTTTGTTGATGATCTTATGCAGCACTTCCTGATCACCGCTTTCAATCGCCAGACAAAGCCGGTAACAGCCGCTTTGCTTCATTTTTAACAGCATGGCCTCATCCATGGCCCACAAAGCCACACCATTAGGCGTAGTCCAGAGCATATCCAGTTTTTCTGTGATCATCTGCTCAAATATACTCATGGCTCTTTTTTTATCAAAAGTCAGATTATCATCTTCAAACTGCAGTTCCTGAATGCCATAAGTACTAATCAGCTGTTTTATTTCTTTAACCACATTATCCGCTGATCTGGCTCGGAATTTTTTTCCCCAAATAGGATGAATCGCGCAGAAAATACACTGCGCCGGACAGCCCCGGGAGGTAATCAGCGAAGTATTCGGACTCCGCCGGGTAGTTACGCCATGAGGCATATTAATCTTAAAATACTTATCCATGGGCAGTAAATGCCGCGCTGGAAAAGGCAGGGCATCTAAATCCTGAATAAAACTGATTTTGGGATTAAGCATAATTTTATTATTCAGCTTATAAGCCAACCCGTCAATATCAGCCACAGGCTGTTTTTGATTAATACAGTCAATCAGCTTGGTTATGGTTTGTTCCCCTTCGCCAATCACCACATAATCAATCGCCGGATCTTCCAAAACTTTTTTGGCCAATACCGTGGGATGCGCTCCGCCCATAACCGTAATAATCTCTGGATTAACTTTTTTCGCGATTTGTCCGACTTTATGCGCATTATCCGCCTGCATTGAAAACAAGCAGGATATGCCCACCAAATCCGGATTAAAATCCTTGATCCGCTGTGCTATCTGCTCAAAAGAAAGCCCATAGCGAATCTCCTGTTTGGAAACAACGATTTCGTCATGCCAGCCTTCAACCGCGGCATCAAGGATTCTGACCTCGAATTTATCCTCAAGCATAGCGGCAATATAAGCCATGCCCAAAGGCGGCTGAATTTCTTTGGTATAGTTTTTACTCAGCGTACACGGGGGCTGAATTAATAGAATTTTTTTAATTTTATTCATAGTTCTCTGTCTTCTGTTAAAAGGTCACAAGGACACAACGTAGAGGACGCAAGGCCCTCCCCTACGATTTCTGATATTATCTTTTTCCTTGCAAACTGATGTCCTTGCGCAAGAGTTGTTTTACAGGCAAAAACACATCTTTTCGCTAAGCCTGAGCCTGCATCGTGCAGGCCCAGCCGCGCGTTCTCACTATTTTGACATCCTTGTCAAAATTACGTTCGAAAGCGCCGCTCAAAGAGAATTTTTGCCCAACGGATTTACTATTAACTATTGACCTTTATTTTTTGCTTTTTCTGTTTTTTAGTCCTACAGTTCTAATCTTTTCACTCGTAACTCATCATTCATAATTCATAACTTCATTTTTGTGTTCTTTATCTTTTACCATTAGCCATCGACCATTAGCTATAAGCCTGCTTTTTTAAGCATTAACATTAATGAACAATTCCCCAAAGTATGCGCTGTCCAATCCGGGGATATTTTAAAAAACAATTTTCGCAAAGGCTGTAATATCAACCTGCGAGGCAAACTATTCAACTTATAATCAGCACTGCAATCAGAGCAAGTGTAAATCATATTTTCCACACTCAAACCAGCTTGTTCAAACATAGTCAAAGCACTTTTCTTATTATAGTAGTTTATATGACCCACAGTTCTCTTGAATTTGTCTTTAAGATTGCGAGAATTTACCATCAGATTATCTTCAAGCGGAAGGTGGCATATTATATAGTCACTTACCTTAGCCACATCTTTTAAAAGAATATCAGGGTTTTCGAGATGCTCTAAAATATCAATAAGCAAAGCTATAGATATTTTTTGATTATTTTGCAGGTATTGCTCGCATGAAAATGTTTTAGCAAAAAATTCAGCTTGCTTAAAATTAGCTTTTGCTTTTTTTATGATCTCCGGGGAGACATCATAACCTTGATAATTCGCATCTATTGCCTTTAATCTGAACTGATCTGCTATATTTTTAAGTATCTGAGCTGCACCGCAGCCAATATCAACGATCCTAATTTTTGAGCTTTTATTAAGCTCTTTAATTATTTGCTCAGGAATAACTTTAATTATCTCTTGAGATTTCCAATTCGCATCCTCTGTATGCCAAGTAGGATTATTTTCCATATACTTACCGCTGGTATATATATGTTTATCAATAATATTTATTTCCTGATCAATTATCTTTTTTATTTTAAGCATATAATTCTTATAATTAAAATCCTGCTTTATTTTATTTGCTGCATTAATTGACAATCTTCTTCGTTTTTCATCATCTACTATTAGATCTTTCATCTTAGCTGCCAAAGCTTTATAATCCCGCGCTGGATATAATAAACCATCCTGCTGATCAAGGATTATCTCGGCCGGACCGCCAAAGTCAGTGGCAATAACCGCCAGGCCCGAACCCATGGCCTGAAGCAATGAAGTCGGACAAGGATCCGGCTGTTTCGAAGCTAAAACAAAAATATCCAGCTCACGCATAATCGCCGGAACATCATGGCGAAAGCCGGTAAAAATAACCTTGTTTTCCAGATTCAGCTGCTTGACCAAATCAATTAAATCCTGTTTATATTGTTTACCCGTCTGAGCATAAAGCACATCGCCGACAATCAGGAATTTCACTTGCGGATAATCCTGACTGATAATCCCGGCAGCGCGGATAAAATCATCAATGCATTTCCACTCCACCAGTAAACTGACCATTGCCGCGACCAGATTATCGCCAAGGTTTAAATTTTGGCGAATCAGCCCTTGTTTTGCTCCGGGATAATAAACTTTTTCGTCAATCGCATTATAGATTACTTCAACTTTATCAGTTAAATTTTCGAGCGGCGCTTTTGCCGACTGAGAAACCGTGATGATTTTTTTAACTATCTTATTTTTCCCAAAATAATTACATAATTTTCTCGAGATCCCTTTGTCAAAGATACTGTGTACATGCCAAATCAACGGAACCCGGCTCAAGCCGCAGGCAATTGTCGCGCAGACAAAAGTCCGGGCACCATTGGCATAAACCAAATCCGGCTTTTCCTGCTTGATGATTAACAGTAATTTCACCACTAAATACGGTAAACGCAATAAGTACAAAATTACATCCAGGACTGTTTTCTTACCCAAAGAATAATAACCCACGGCTAATCGCTGATAAGCGATACTGCGCTTATCCAGCTCTCGTGTTAATTCCCCTTTTTCCGGGACTGTCACGCAAAAACTAAACTCTGGTTTTAAGCCGTCAATAATCGAAAGCAGAACTTTTTGTCCGCCGGAAATTTTACTGTATTGTTCTAAAAAAAGGATTTTTTTCATTTTATATATTCTTTTTTAGATTACTTCCCTTATTTGTTTTATTTATATTTTTGCCGACTCAATGTTTTATCTTTTTTTATATAATTCAGCTAATTAAGCTTTTTTAATTTAAGCAAACTATGTTCTAATAGCCATTGCTTATCCGCGTCCAAGCCGGATAGCCAATGATTAATAATTTCAATAGAATTAAACGGAACAATTAATTTTTTTAATGCCGCGGCGCTGTTTCGCGACAATTGATTATACAAAAGCGGATTATCCAGCAAGGCATTAATCGCCTTAGCCAGAGAATTAGAATTGCCCGCTTTAAAAAACACCCCATTTTTAACTGCTTCCCGAAACACCGGATGATCAGAAAGAATCAGCGGAGTTTTCACTAAAAAAGATTCATATATCGTACAGGCCATGCCTTCGCTTGATTTTATTTGACTGGGAACCAGGACAATATCCGCGTCGCGCATCCCGCTAAGCACCTGTTCATGAGCGACAATACCCAAAAATTTTATCCGGTCGGCTATGCCTAAGTCCGCGGCCTGTTTTTCAAACTCCGAGATATTGCCGCCTCCGGCAAACACCGCTTTCGCGTCGCGGTTTTTTTTCTTGAGAAAATATATTGCTTTAATAATATCGGACACTCCCTTTTCCGCCATGATTCTTCCGGCATAGAAAAACTTCCAAACCTGCTGATTTTCTTTAAAAACCTTAGCCGGGTATTTATCAACATCAATATCCCAGGTAAAATCCCAAGGAACAATTTTCTGGTCATAAACTCCAAAACTTTTCAATAAACAAGAAGCTGGATAATTATGATTAGAAACCAGCTCAACATACTTATTATTTAAAATCCAGGCAAACCTCCAACACGATATCAATCCGCGCAAACCGGTTCCGGTAAAGCTATCGGCAATCATCACCAGAGTTTTGATTTTTTTCAGAGTACAATATTTAATCAGTTTCGACAAAGGCACTAGCACAATCGCGTGCGTAGGCGCGTACAAATCTATAAACTTCTTCGCGATTTGAGTTTGATTTTGATCAGTCAGGGAAAAGGGTATTCCCTTAGCCCTAATTCCATTAGGCAGGATTTGGTCATATTCCGCGGCTACCCCAAAACAAACAACACAAACTTCTTTAATCTCATGCTTGTTTATCAGACTGGCAGTAAACTCGCTAAACTGCTTTTGGTAAAGATAAGTTTCCGGATCTTTGTTTTTAAGAGAATAATAAGTCTTCTGATAATCATATACTTGAAAGTAAATCAATTTTTTCATTATAGTTCCAAACTTGTTTTATCAATAGATTTTTAGTCTATCGTATTGTTGTTAAAAAATATTTCGTTATGAATTTTTCTCCAAAGTCTTTTGTTTTGCCAGATTATAAACCGCCAGGATTATTCCAACATTAACCCAGAACTGCACGGAATATATCGTTGCTCCGCCAAAAGAGAAAAAGAGAAAATTCACAATACTTGCCCATAAACCGAGCATTAGTTTCCCTTGTCCTGAAGATTTATTTTTTTTGTAAAAAACAATTGCCCGGGTGGTTAAAAATAACAAAAACATCAAAAACAAAAATGCGCCGATAAAACCTCTTTCCGAAAACAAAGAAAGATATTCATTATGCACTGCTAACCCCGATTTTGCCTGATAAACCTGATCCGCGGGTCTATACGCGCCATACATTTCCGTAGACATAAATGGTCCAACCCCTAAAAAAGGATGATCCACGAACATCCTAAAATTAGCGATCCAGGCATCTCTGCGCCAACCGGCAATTAATAGCGGATTTTTCTTTACCACACCTAAATAAGGTATTCGGAAAATTGTTACCGCTAAATAAGGATTATGTTCATATATATATGTCATGCTCATAAACGTAGTTACCGCGAGCAAACTTAGAATAATCAGGATAATTAAGGCCAGCTTTTTCTTTCCTCTTACCGCCAATAAGCAAATAAAGGTTAAACTAAGCGAAATAAACCCTAATCGGGAATACGTACTAAATAAGCCCAGTAATTGGAGAACAAAACTAATCTGAAAAAACTTTTTTTCCGGAAATACGCTAGATATCTTACAAACATAAGTAATCGGGAAAATCATTGTCAGATATAAAGCTAAATAATTCGGATTTTGCCAGCCTGCTCCGCTGCGATATATTGTTAAAGCCCCCAGGTTGGCTAAAGCAATCGGATGAAACGGCTGCAAACCAGGGACAAATGATTGAAATATCGCGAAAATGCTGGCCGCGGCACTAACCGCGATCATTGCTTTAATAATTAAATAAATTTTATCTTCCTGTTTTAAAATTTTAGAAATAATAAATGACAATAAAATCAGATATAATAAGACCACTGTTCGGTATATGCTGATAAACGGCGAAACAGAACAAGCTATGGAAATAACTGTAAACGCGTAGAAAAATAATAAAATCACATATTCCGTTTCCAAACGCAATAAATTTTTCCAACCAGATTCATTTCTAGTTATTTGCACTCCGGCCCAAATAAAAAACGGAATAAAAAAAACTTCGGTTGATCTTAAAAAAAAAGTTCCGAACATGATCCGAAAATCATGAAACGGAATAGCAATGAAAAATAAAATCAACCAGTCATAAACCGTTATTCTTCCCTGTTTGATCAGCAGCAGACAAACAAACCCAAATAAAGCTCCGACAAATAAAACCAGTTTCGCGGAAAACCGCGTAAACAAAAAAGGCAATATGCCCCCGATTATCAGACAAACCAAGAGGATTATCAGGATTTTACTAAATGGAATATTTTTCATAATATCCGCTCTTAATTATTTTATTGAATTAGTTTATGATTAAGGATTCGACAAATTGATTCAAACCGCGCTTCCCAGGTATTTGATCGCGCGAAAACCATTCTCTGCTGTTTTTTCTCTTCAGAATCATTATTTAAACCTGCCTCAATTCCCGCTAAAAACTCCTGCTTATCCTCGGCGATAAAAAAATACTGTTTATAAGGCTTTAATTCCGGCAAGGCCGTGGAAACAACGGGTTTGCCGGTTGCCAGACACTCAAAAACCTTGGCTGGCAATACCGATTCAGTAAAATCATTTAACTGATAGGGTAATATCAGCACATCACATTGCCCAAGATATTGCGGCAGTTCTGTGTAGGAAATAAATCCCAGCCATTTAATATTATCCAGGCAGGCTAAATTCTTTGGTACTTCCATATTAACCAATGGCCCGATATTTACAAATGACCATTGCGGCTTTTCCTTAGCAATAAATTCCAGTAAATCAAAATCAATCCGGATATTTCCCCTGCCCATACAGCCAAAAAAACAGATCCGGGGCGATTTAATATCCGCCATCAGCGGTTTACCTGACTCAGCCGGCTGATTAAAATGCTTAAAATCAACTCCCGGCGGAATCTGATGCACATGCTGATTATAATTCTTTTTGTGATTATAAAAATAAAGCGCGTCAGTTAAAACAATATCCGCCTTTGCCAGAATTTTCTGTTCCGAAGCAGCAATATCCTTAGGCGCTTCAGGATGGCGCAAAGCGTCATAAACACAATCATAGATCAGGATTTTCGGATTTAATTTATCTATTAAATTAACCGCAGTTGTTGTCGCTAAATAAGTCCAGACAATAGGCTGTTTGTCCGCTAGTTCGCGCAGTTTTTTCGCTAATAATTTAAGAAATAAATGCTTATTGATAAAATTAAATAGTTTGTTCTGCGGCGGTAAAACCAAAGGAGTGATAATCTGTAAGTTCGGGATTAACTTAACCTGCGAACGGATCGATTTTGAGGAAACAAGCGCTCTGAGCACCCTGCGGTAAATATTCGCCAGATCAGTCAATCGCTGGGGGGAAAATCCCAGATGCTCGACAAAAATAACCTGATTTCCGTTTTGGGCGAATTTCTCCATTAATATCTGATGTCTTTGCTTGGCATAATGCCAGTCAATTGTTGACAGACAAATTATGGTTTGGTTTTTCAGCATATTCCCTCTTTTTTTATAATTATAATATCCAAAGGATACGCGCTGCTATCCGGAGTTTTCGTGAATAAACCCAGGAGTATCTGGTTATTAATTAAAACCGCTTTATACAGACTTAAAATTCCCTTTTTTATCCCGGCTTTACTATACCAGGAAATCAGAAAAATTAAAACCAGAAATCCCAGCAAATTCGCTAATAATAAGTGATTGCCCCAGATAAACCAAGCCGCGACTGCCGCGATTAATCCGCTTAATATCAGGATAAAGCCGATAAACCAGCGAAAACGCAGAAAATATTTAAAGGAAAATGTTCCTGACTCTAAAGTCACCCGGAACATCTGGCCGATGCCTTTGAACATACCGGCTTTTAATCTCCGCTGGAAATTATTCATGCCTTGAGAAGTATAGTGATTGATCATCGGAATCGGCAGAGTAAATAAGCTATAATCGGCTTTTTTTAATCTCTGGGCAAGTTCATGTTCTTCTTCAGCCTTAAGAAAAGGATTGAAATATCCGGCCTTGTCCAGCGCTTCGGACTTAAATAATCCAGCGCCGGCAATGAAATCAACTTGCGCCACTGTCGGCTTTCTTTGATACATATTCTCCAGATTGCCGCCTTCGCTGTAAAACTCAGCGCCTAAACCCGCTACCGCGGCGGCTTGTTTCCGTGTTTGAAGAAAATTAATCGCTTTATCTAAAAAACCCGGAATAAGTTCCATATCCCCATCAATAAACAAGCGGTATTTTCCGCTGGTATTTACACAGCCAACATAGCGTGCCGCGGCCGGACTAATATCCCAATTTTCTTTTAATTGAATGATATTTATCGGAAACCGCTTGGCTTCTTCCACGCTTTTATCCGTAGAGCGCGAATCAACCAGCAGCACTTCTGAACCTTGGATATTTTTCAGTTCCGCAAAAAGCGAAACAAGACAGCGTACAATGTTCTTTTCTTCGTTTTTACAGGGAATAATCACTGATAATAAAATTTCCGGTTTATCCATAAATTTATCTTTGTTTAACCCTGGAATGAAATAAAGAAATTTTTCTTAATTTTCCAATTAGTTTAAGCCTGTTGATAAAACCGGCTAAAATTTTGTTCTCACGAATAAAGGCAAACAGAAAATTCGCCAAAGAGAACAAAGTAATTGCCACAATTTTTGAACTTAAAAAAGCATCGAGTATTTTCTCCGCGGATTTATTTATTTTATCCGGCAGTTTATAAATCAAGCAATACATATTCATTAATGGCCGAAAAAAGTTGCGGACAAAAATAATCCGCGCCATAGTCGGTAAATCAAAATTCAAACAGCTGCCTTCAACATAGTCGGTAATGATCCGCGCAGTCAACAGATTTCGCTCTTGGCATAATTTATGCAGTCCGGTGTTGGGAAAAGGATAAAATATCGAGGTATAAGTAAAATCCGCGTTTATCCGCGCGTTTAATTTTATTGTATCCAGGATTTCTTTAGCCCCTTCACCCGGCAAGCCGACCATATTAAAGGTAGCGAATTCAATCTTGTATTTTTTACACAATCTGGCAGCCTCGAGAATAATCTGATCCGGCATATTTCGCTGGAGAATCCCATTGCGCAAAGCCTCATTGCCGCTTTCTAAGCCGATAATCACCCGGCAGCAGCCGGATTCATACATCATTTTAGTTGTTTCTTCCTGAGCTAAATAATTCGCCCGCATATTACAGCGAAACGGCAGTTTTATCTGGTTTTTATATTTTTCGGTAAATTCGGCAAACCAGTCTTTTTTTAAAGCCAAAATATCATCATAAAATCCAATAAACTTTGTCTGGGGATAAAGTTTGAGCACTGCCTGAATCTCGGCGATGACATTATCCACGCTTCTGAATCTTACCCAAGGCTGCTGACCGGCAATATTCTGCCTGATGCTTTGATTACAGCAATAAGGGCAATTGTAAGGACAACCCCGCGAACCCATAACAAAGAACATCTGCTCCTTGCCTTCCATCAACTGCTTATGATTAAAGATTGTCCGGTCAGGAAAAGGCAGCTGATCCAGATCTGTGATCAATAAACGATTCGCTGTTTTAATTATTTTGTCACCCTGCCTGCTCCAGATCCCGGAGATGCCGGAAACCGGCTGTTTCTGGTTTAAAACATTGCACAGTTCCAACAGCGAATATTCGCCTTCGCCATTGCAGACAAAATCAACGGCTCTGGTTTTGAATATCTCTTCCGGGTTCAAAATCGCGTGCGCTCCGCCGACAACAATTAATTTATTCGGATTATTCTGTTTTATCCAGCCGGCCCATTCGCTGACAAAATTAAACATCGGCGTGGTAGTGGAAAAAGCATACACATCTGCGTCTGTTTTTTCCAGCTGTTTGATAAAATCCACTTTAGTAATCGGCTGACTGATATGGATTAAAGATGTCTCAAACCCGGCTTTTTTTAAAACACTGGATAAAAGCCCGATCCCTAGGTTAAAGATTCCGGTATAATTAGCGCTACCGATTACATCAGGATAGATAAATGTGATTTTCATAAACCCAATCTCCTTAGACTAAAGAAAAAATCTATTTCGCCTGTTTGATCAGCAGTTTTTTTAAACTTTGAATGAAACCATCAGGAATTATTTTTTTAATAATATGATAATACTGATGATAATAGCGTAAATAAACCGGCACAGTAATCCGCTCGAACCGCTTGAGCCTTTGGAGTAGATCACTGGTTTTAAAATCCGCTGTTTCCAGCGCGTTTTCTTTGTGTACCAGATTACCGAGAAACATATTTTCCGGATCAGCAGCCTGAGTAATAAACCGGCTTTCCTGACATTGTTTAAACAGCTTTGTTCCGGGATAAGCCCGGGTAACCGTGGCATAAAACTCATTTACTCCCGCCTGCTTAAGTTTTTTTACAAAATCCAGAGTTTTGCGAAAACTCTGTTCAGTTTCTCCTGGATATCCAATCATAAAAAAAGCATTGGTTTTAATTTTCAAGGTTTTACAGATTCGGGCTATTTCCAAGACTTTACCCTGATTCAGCTTTTTATTCATTTTTTTTAACATATCCGGATCACCGGATTCAACTGCTAAATTAAGAAAAAGACAATTTGATATTTTTATCTGTTCAAGTAATTCTTGATCTAAGGTATCGACCATTACGCCATTAGGCGCGGACCAGGAAATTAGCTTGCCTTGCTGGTTAATTTCAATTATCCCTTTTACAATATCCTGCATCCGCGATTTATTCAGAGTAAGGTTATCGTCTTCAAATTCAATGTGCTCAATCGCGTAATCTTTGAGTAAAGCTTTAATTTCCTTAATCACATTGTCTGCTGAGCGCATCCTCCACTTATAACCGGTTATGGCGTGGATTGAACAAAATACGCAGTCAAACGGACAACCCCGCGAAGTAATCAT
>JAHITE010000059.1 GCA_018817585.1 Candidatus Omnitrophota bacterium | reverse complement strand
ATCAATTATCGGCTCAGGCAGAACAGATTCCGGAGTTCATGCTAAAGAGCAGGTTGTTAATTTTAAAGTAAGCTCTGAAATCCCGCTGATTAAACTCAGGAAATCGCTTAATGCTCTTTTACCAAAAGACATCGTTATTAAGCAAATAAAATATGCTGATTTGGATTTTCATTCCCGGTTTTCCGCCAAATCTAAAATTTATCGCTATACTATTTTAAACCAAGCCTATGGATCCGCGTTTTTAAGGA
Organism: Candidatus Omnitrophota bacterium; assembly: GCA_018817585.1. Lineage (GTDB taxonomy): Bacteria > Omnitrophota > Gorgyraeia > B26-G9 > B26-G9 > JAHITE01. The sequence goes on along the minus strand of JAHITE010000059.1, from coordinate 21,435 downwards.
AGTATGTTTTTCACTACTCGCTGCCTTTGGATATAAAACTTATGCGCAAAGAAGCTCTGCGGCTAAAAGGTAAACATGATTTTCGTTCTTTTCAGGCTAGTGATAAAAAACCTAGAAGCTCAATCCGGACAATTCAAAAAATCTCGATTAAAACCAAGAATGATTTAATTTTTATTGATATTCAGGCTGATGGTTTTCTCTATAATATGGTGAGAAATATAGTCGGGACTTTGATTGAAATCGGTAGAGGTAAACTGCCAAAGGGAAGTATGCGGAAATTGTTGGATGTAAAAGATCGGACTTATGCCGGACCAACTGCTCCGGCTTTAGGGTTGTGCTTAATAAAGGTAATATATTAATGAAAAAAATCAACGCTTTCACTATGTTAGCTTTACAACTCTTGAGAAACACAGATAAAAGTATTGACACCTATTTAAATTTTTGTTATTCTGAGTTTCATAAGATTATGTAATTCCTTCAAAATAGGGGCAAAAAACTAAGGGGGAGCAATGGATAAGGATTTAAAAGTAGGTCAAGGAATTCCATTTGATCCGATTGAACCGGATATTGATCCAGCACCATTACCGCAGTCAAATGAATCACAAAATGATAAGCCTGATTCTGGCAAGCTTAAACCTGAAAAGAAAAAAAACGGTTCTCCAATAATCTTAATTTTTCTGGTAATCTTTGTTGTTTTTTCGGTTTCTGCCGCGGGATTTTTGTACATGGAAAAAGAAAAAGAGGTGGTTTCAAGATTAGATACTGAAGCCCGGCTTGAAAAACTTATTTTGGAAAAATCAGAAATCGAACAAAATTTAAAGGATACTTTAGTTAAGAAAAGTCAGCTTGAAATAGACTTGGAACAAGGTAAAGAAAATTATAGTATTCTGATGACTCAGTATCAGGAAGAGCAGTCAAAAAATGAAAAAATAATGGCAAAGTTTAACGGAAAAATGGAGCTAATCGCTTCACTTAAATCTAAACTAGCTAAAGAAGAAAAAGACAATTCGCGGATAAGTGAAAAGTTAAATAAAGTTAATAGTGAGTTTGACGATGTAAAAACTCAATTAGGCCAAATTCGAATGGCTAAAGAAGCTTTGGAAAACAGAATTATTCAATTGAAACGTAAAAAAGAAATGGTTGACTCTGTTGAGCTGGAAACTATTGTTGTTGATCAAAATAGTAATATGTCAGTACAAGCAACCGGGGCACAGTCAGAGAGTTTGTTGTATAAGCCTTTACCGCAGCCGGCAAAGTTAGAAGGCCAGGTGCTGGTAGTTAATAAAGAGTTTGCGTTTGTGGTAGTTAATATCGGAGAAAAAGATGGGATTAAAAACTCTGAGATTCTTACTGTTTTCAGAGGTACGGAAATATTGGGTAAGGTTCAGGTCGAAAGAATTTATGATACAATGTCTTCAGCTGTCATTCTGCCTGAACAGACATTTAAGGATATTCAGGAAGGCGATATTGTTAAGCTGATCTGAGAAAAATTGTTTGATGAAGATTTTAAGGGGGGAGTTATATAGCTTCCCCCTTTTAGTTATGGATTACTTATGGCCAAGCAAATTAAAATAAAAAGAATAAGTAAATTAAAAGGTCAGATTACTGCTCCCGCGGATAAATCTATATCCCAACGGGCTGTTATGTTCAGCGCATTAGCAAAAGGAAGTACCCAAATTAATAATTTTCTTGATTGTGCGGATTGTCGAAACGCGATAAACGCTTTTAAGGCTATGGGCATAAAATTCAAGAAAAACCGAGAAGCCAGTGGTGATGTTCTTTATGTTCAGGGCAAAGGCCTCCTGGGATTAATCGCTCCGAAAAAACCGCTTTATATGGGAAATTCAGGCACCACCATGCGATTGCTTGCCGGAATTTTAACTGGCATGAATTTTAAAACTGAACTTACGGCTGATCCTTCATTGTCTCGGCGCCCGATGAAGCGAATTATTGAACCCTTGCGAAAAATGGGCGCGAATATATCTGGGATTAAAATAAATCAGCAGGAATATCCGCCGCTTAAAATAAACAAAAGCTGTCTTAAGCCAATTGAATATAAAATGCTGATTAAAAGCGCGCAGGTAAAATCTTGTATTTTGCTGGCAGGTTTATTTGCTAAAGGAAAAACAACAGTTAAAGAGCTTTTAAAAACTCGCGATCATACTGAACGGATGCTGCAATTATTTAAAGCTGATATCAAAGTCCAGGGATTAAGTGTCAGTGTAACCGGTGCTCAGGAATTAGTTTCTCCGGGAAAAGTATTTATTCCCGGAGATATTTCTTCAGCGGCTTTTTTTATAGTGGCCGCATCATTAATAAGCGGTTCGAAAATTATGATTAAGCAGGTTGGTTTAAATCCCAGCCGAATAGGTTTTCTGGAGATTATGCGGCGGATGCGGGCAGATATAAAGATATTAGAAAAGGGCGCAAAATTAAATTTGTCCGAGCCGTATGCTGATATTCAGGTCAAGGCAAGTAAACTTAAAGCAGTAACAATATCTCCTAAAGAAGTCGCTTATTGTATCGATGAATTGCCGATTATCTGTGTCGCGGCTTGTTTTGCCCAGGGAATAACAAAAATAGCCGGGGCCAGCGAATTAAGAGTTAAAGAAGCTGATAGAATTTATTCCATGGTCACGAATCTAAGGAAAATGGGCGCTGATATTAAAAACATTAAAGATGACTTGATTATAAACGGTAATAATAAATTAAGTGGTGCGGTATTAGATAGTTATGGTGATCACCGGACAGTGATGTGTATGGTTGTTGCTGGTTTACTGGCTGAGGGGGTTACAGTTATAAACAATAGTGAATGTATTGATAAGTCTTTTCCGAGTTTTATGAAAACGCTGAAAAGTATAACAGAATTGACATAAGGGCATTGTTGTGTTATAACAAAAGTGCTTTGTAATAATAAATATATAACTGAAAGAGGGATGCAATGAAGAAAATATTCGAACAAGTGAATGCTTTTTTCGAATCTATTAAAGCTTTTCTCACATTTGATATTGGTATTGATCTGGGGACAGCAAATACCCTTGTATACGTCAAAGGCGAAGGGATAGTATTGTGCGAGCCTTCGGTTGTAGCCATTAAAAAAGGTACGAATCAGGTTCTGGCAGTAGGTGAGGAAGCGAAAAAAATGCTGGGGAGAACTCCTGGGAATATCGTGGCAATCCGGCCGATGAAAGACGGAGTTATTGCTGATTTTGAAATAAGCGAAAGAATGCTGCGCTATTTTATCAGCCGGGTGCATAAACGCAAACGTTTTATTAAGCCGCTGATTGTAATCGCAGTGCCTTCGGGAATAACTGAAGTAGAAAAACGGGCAGTTGTTGATTCAGCAGAGCGGGCCGGAGCCAGAGAGGTTTTTCTGATTGAAGAGCCTAAAGCCGCGGCAATCGGCGTTGGATTGCCAGTACATGAACCAATTGGGAATATGATTGTTGATATTGGCGGGGGAACAACTGAAATAGCAATTATATCTTTGGGCGGGATTGTTTGTGCCAAGAGTTTACGTATTGGCGGCGATGAGATGGATGACGCGATTATCCAGCATCTTAAGCGTTCATATAATTTGATGGTTGGAGAAAGAACTGCCGAAGAAATTAAAATAAAAATCGGTTCGGCATATCCTTTAGATGAAGAAATCACTCAGGAAATAAAAGGCCGTGATTTGATTGCCGGCTTACCAAAAACCATAAAGATTACGTCACAGGAAATCCGGGAAGCTTTAGCCGAACCAATCAGTTCTATTGTTGAATCCGTGCGGGTTATTTTAGAAAAAGCTCCGGCAGAACTTTCCGCTGATTTGGTTGATCGCGGAATTGTTTTGGTTGGCGGGGGAAGTCTTTTACGCGGCATAGACAAACTATTGACTGGAGAAACTGGCTTACCAGTTCGCGTGGCTGAGGATGCATTAACCGCGGTGGCTTTGGGTACTGGTAAATTTTTGAACGAAATTCATAGTTTTAGACGCTTAAGTCTTAAAAGAAATCGTTATTGATTAGAAAATTTACATTGTGTTTGGACAAAAAAAACCACTTTTATTTATTCCTTTAATTATTTTGTTATTTGCTATTCTTTTGATTTCGCCGCAAAAAACAGTGCATTTAAAAAGTGGTTTATTACTTTTATTAAGAACCCCTTTATCCCTGATCTATCGTTTGCAAATAAGCACTATAAACGTGAAAAAAATATTCACGTTTTATTCTGAATACTCCACAATGCAAAAAAAGATAAAAGAACTTAGTTTTCAAGCTAATCAAGTTACTGAATTAGAACTGGAAACCCAGCGTTTGCGTAAAATCCTTGAACTAAAGGAGAATACTCCGAATAAATTTATCGTCAGCCGGGTTATTGGTAAAGAACCGAATAATTGGCTTAATAGCTTGATTATTGATAAAGGCTCATTACAGGGAATATCCATAAACCAGCCAGTAATGAATTTCTCTGGTTTGATCGGCAAAATTATCGAAGTAAATCCTAAATCAGCAAAAGTTTTATTAATCAGTGATGTTAATTCAAGAGCTGTGGTTTTAGTGCAAAGTACTCGTGATGAAGGCATGCTCGAAGGTATTGGCAAGGGCTTATGCCGCCTAAAATACCTGACAGTTGATTCAGAAGTAAAATTAGGGGATGTAGTGGTAAGCGCTGGATTAGGCGGCGTATATCCTAAAGGACTGGTTGTTGGTAAAATCGAAAGCATAAAAATTGAACGCGGCGGAATCTACAAAAGCTGTATTGTAAAACCATTGTCTACATTATCGGGGTTAGAAGAAGTCTTATGTATAGAATCCGATTTAAATCAGTCAGATTTGGATTAATTTCTTTTTTTGTTTTACTTTTTCAAAGTACGCTTGCCTATAGTTTTTCGCTGGGAACAATTAAACCGGATTTTGTCTTACTGCTGGTCATATTTTTTGCTTTGTATAAAGGCCAAAAACAAGGGATGTTTTACGGTATGGTTGTCGGTATATTTGTTGATGCTTTAAGCGGAGGAGTTGTTGGCATAAACAGCTTTGGGTTAGGTTGTGTCGGCTTGCTTTGCGGTTTATTAAAAGAAAGAGTGTATATTAATCATTTTTTGACAAAGTTTTTAGTAGGATTAGCCGCCTGCTTAGTTTATTCAATTGTTTACTATGTTCTGGGAGAACAGTTTTTTCGGTTGCCTGGGTTTTTCGCGAATATTGATATTGTGATTGGAACAATGGTTTATACCAGTTTTTGCAATATTTTTTTTGTAGATGTTCTTGACCGGTTTGTTATAGATAGGTCTACTTCCTTATTATGAGACTACAAATTTTAAAATACGTATTAGTTTTTTTGTTTATGATTTTGTTTTCTACAATATTCTGGATGCAGATTATCAAAGGTCAGGAATATTTTCGGCAAAGTGAAAGTAATCGAATTAGGCTTGTGCCGGAAGATGCTTCCCGCGGTATTATTTACGACCGCAATAATAAACCTTTGGTTGAAAATCAACTGGCATTTGATGTGGTTGCTGTTCCTCAGGAAATAAAATCAGAAAATAAGGATGTGCTGTTTGCTAAATTAAGTAAATTTCTCGATATTAAAGCTTCTATTTTAGCTGAAGCTTTTGAGCGCAACTTTGTATCTAGTTTTTCTCCGGTAATGCTGGCGGAAAATATTCCCAGAAACACTGCTTTTTTAATCGAACAGGAAATGTCAGAGTTGTTAGGTGTTTTTGTTAAAACCAGCAGTATTCGTAATTATTTGCATGGCAAGTCCAGCGCGCATTTGGTTGGTTATGTGGGAAAAATGCGGGAATATGAATATCCGGAATTAAAAAAATACGGGTATCGGATGAGTGATTTAATCGGCAGAAGCGGCTTGGAAAAAGAATATGACCAGATATTAAGAGGAAAGCCTGGAGGTATGCAGCTGGAGGTTGACAGCGAAGGGAGTATTATAAAGGTTATTAGTTATCGCCCGCCGGTTCGCGGCAGTGATGTACATACAACCATTGATCTGGATTTGCAAAAACTAGTCAGTGAGCTTATGGCTGATACCAGAGGTGCTGTATGTGTGCTTGATCCGGACACAGGAGAAGTCCTGGCTTTGTACAGCGGGCCTGCTTATGATCCGAATATATTTATAAATAAAAATAAATATGAAGAAATGGGTAAAGTTTTTAAAAACCCTGATGCGCCGCTTTTAAATCGAGCATTGAACACCTATGCTCCAGGATCAATTTTTAAAATAGTTACGGCTTATGCCGGGCTTTGGGAAAAAATCATAGATTCAAATACTTGTTTTGTATGTGAAGGTAATTTTCAATTAGGTAATTCCAGCCGCAGCTGCTGGTTAAAACAAGGGCATGGAAGTGTTAATCTTCAAGAAGCATTGGAAACGTCCTGTAATGTATTTTTTTGGGAAGTTGGTTTGAAAATCGGGCAGCGTTTACTTTCTGTCCATGCGCGGGAGTTTGGACTAGGCAAACAAACCGGCATTGATCTGCCCAGTGAACCATCGGGAGTCGTGCCCAATGCTAATTGGAAGAACGCGAATATCCATGAGAAATGGTATGCTGGAGATACGGCGAATTTCGCCATAGGGCAGGGATTTTTACTGGTCAGTCCGATTCAAGCGGCGCGGATGGTATCAATGGTTGCCAATGGCGGATATGAGATTTTGCCGCGTATTGTAAAAAAAGAAAATAAAACAATAAATAGCAAAAAGAAAATTTTATCTGAAGAAATTTTAGCGATAATCCGCAAAGGCTTAAATGATGTGGTAAACGCTTCCTCTGGGACAGGCCGCAATGCTTATGTTCCGGGAGTCGCGATTTTTGCTAAAACAGGGACTGCGCAGTCTGGCAAAGGATTGGATCCGCATGCATGGTTTGTGGGATCCGCGGAATTCAAAAAACAAAAGATAAGTTTTTCTATTTTTCAGGAGTTTGGCGGTCACGGCGGTGAAGGACCAGCGAATATCGCTAAACAAATAATCCTCTATTTTAAAGCAAAAGAAGGTGAAGAATAATGTTTGGATTATCTTTTTTTCGAGATTTTGATAAGCCTCTGGTCATAATTTTATTGGCTTTGCTGGTTTTTGGACTGATTGCTTTATTCAGCGCTTCTTATCAAAGACATATTGATACAGGCAAGGATTTTGTTTTAACCCAGGGGATTGGGATATTGTTGGGCATGGTAGTGGTTTATTTAATCGCGCGAACAAACTATCATTCTTTCTTGAGCGTTGCTTATATTATATACGGAATCCATATTTTTACCCTTATTTTGGTGCTGGTTATGGGTAAAAGCGCATTGGGAGCGCAAAGATGGATTAGTATTGGCGGGATTGGGATCCAGCCATCAGAATTTTCCAAAATTTTCACAATCCTGGCTTTAGCCAGAATGATTGGTGATAATCCGCATTGCCTGCAATCAAAACGCGGCTTGATCAAGCCTTTTTTAATTGCTTTTATTCCGATGATTTTAATTTTTAAACAACCGGATTTAGGCACAGCGATTGTAATTCTGCCGATATTTCTCGCCATGGCTTGGGTGGGTGGCGTACGTTTGAAATATTTTCTAGTCGCGATTGGCAGCGGACTTACGGCTATGCCGTTTTTTTGGCATTTTCTAAAAGATTATCAGCGGGACAGGTTGATGGTATTTATAAATCCTAATGTTGATCCTTTAGGCGCTGGTTATACAATTAATCAATCAAAAATCGCTATTGGATCGGGAATGCTTATTGGTAAAGGCTGGCTTTCCGGAACGCAGAATCAGCTTAATTTTTTGCCGGAAAGGCATACGGATTTTATTTTTTCAGTTGTCGGCGAGGAATGGGGTTTTGTCGGAGCGGCAATTGTTATTGGATTTTTTTTATTGTTAATGATCCGCGGGATTAAAATCGCGGAAATGACAAATAATCTGAGTGGAAAATTAATTATTGTAGGCATAACGACAATGCTTGCATTGCATGTTATAATAAATATTGGAATGACCCTGGGGCTGATGCCGGTTGTGGGTATGCCTTTGCCGTTTATCAGTTATGGGCGTTCGGCTTTAACCGCTAATTTGATTGCCATAGGTTTTTTATTTAATGTAAGAATGAATCGAACTATTTTTTAATAGCATGGTTTAATAGGAGATTTTAGTTATGGAATTCAAAAAATGGGAGACTCCATTTAAAGGGTCTCAAGATGAAAAGGAAGTAGTGGATTTGCTTAAAGCATTTTCTTCAACCCTTAAGAAAATTCCGCTTTATCCGGCGACACATCCTATGGTAAAAGATTCAATACTGCAATTATATTTAGGATTAGATAAATTTTCCAAGACATATGGCGATTTCGTTTTTGATATTACGGATAATAATATAATGATCTGCGAAAAACCATTTGAAGCTTCGGGAATGAACAAAGAGTTAACCGCTGAGTTTAAAAAAATTTCTATTGAAGGGATTACTTTTAAACAAGGGGTTTCGGATTATGAGCTTGAATCTTTTTTAAAGTTATTTCTGCTTAAGCCGGATATGATTAAAGAAAAAGGTGGTCTTAAACAGATAATGGCTGATCAGGAAATAACAAAAATTATCTTTAATGAAGTCCATTATGCCCGGATTAAGACAGAAGAAGAAATTAGAAAAATAACTGATGAATCCGGCTTGGGTGAAGGAGACGGCCAAGGCTCTGGACAAGCGGAAGCAAATTCTGAATCAGAAGATAAAGATATTGTGGGCATGGTGAGTGATTTCTTTAGCGGTAAATCAGATGAAGTGCCGGATAAAGAAGTGATTTCCTATGAATTTAAAAGGAACGCGCGCAGGGTGGTTAAACAGCTGTTAGAATTAGTTGGCCCGGAAAAAGCAGTTGATGAAATTTTGGCTTTGATTGAAGCCAGGTTTGATAAAGCGGGTTTTTCTACTGAGGAAAAAGATGTTTATGTGGAAAAAGTAAAAAAGCAAATTATTAAATTAAAAACACCTAAATTGTCAAAAAAAGATTTGGAAAAGCAATTAAAAGCGTTAAAGCAAGAAAATAAAAGAGTTCATGAATTAGAGCAGGAAAATGAAAAACTTAAAAAAATGCTGAAAAATGCTGATCAAAATGTGGATGACGCGGTTATGCACGCGACAGCAACTTTAACTGATGAAAATAAAAAAATTAAAAGAGAAAAACATCGAATTAATTCTGTGTTAAAACATGTTGCTGAGGGTTTGATAATTATTGATAATGAAGGCAAAGTTCTGGTGCTGAATCCAGCGGCTGAACAGCTGCTCGGGGCAAGCAAGGAAAGTAAAGTCGGACAGCATATTCTAGAAGACATTAAAGAAGACCAAATGGTTAGTCTGGCTAAAGATGGGCAAAGAGAAATTGAAATTGAATTAGCCGGACCGAGCGCGGGCACAAAAAAAACCTTAAGAGCCAGTTCCGCGGTAATCGAAAACGAAGAAGGGCAAACCGTGGGAATGGTTTCAGTTTTAAGCGATATTACCCGGCAAAAAGAACTGGAAAGAATGAAGGATACTTTTGTTTCTAATGTAACCCATGATTTGCGGGCTCCGCTGATTTCGATTCAAAAAAGTTTGTCTTTGGTTTTGGATATTTCTAAAGATACAATGTCTTCAGAGCAAAAGCAATTTTTGGAAATTGCTAGTAATAATGCTTCGCGTTTAACTATCCTGGTTAATGATCTGCTGGATGTGGCAAAACTTGAATCAGGGCGTACACGTTTGGAGTATGCTAAAACTAATCTCGAGGAAGTGATAAATACTGTTTTTGATATGCTGGGAGCCTGGGCGAATAGCCGGGGGGTAAAGCTGAAAAAAGAAGGCGTCAGTGATATCCTGTTTGACGCGGACGCGAAACTGTTGGGCCAGCTGTTCAACAATCTTGTGGGCAATGCCATAAAATTTACTCCTGAGGGCGGCAGTGTTAAAATCTTTGTCCAGCGCCAGGATAAAGATCTGAGGTTCGAGGTTATTGATACGGGCTGCGGTATCCCGGAAGATAGTTTAGAAAAAATTTTTGCTAAATTTGAACAGGCTAAAACCATCCCGGCCAGCGGTTCACCCAAGGGCACTGGACTGGGACTGACAATCGTAAAAGAAATTGTGCTTTTGCATGGTGGTAAAATCTGGGTGGAAAGTGAAATCGGTAAGGGAAGTAAATTTATCTTTGTGCTTCCGTTTGAAAAAGAGGTTCTGGATATTCGTGATTAATCAAACTCAGGGAAAACCGCCGGTAAATTTAGAACCTTTTTTGCTTGAAGTCAGAAAGCCTGCCCGATATATCGCAAATGAGGTCAATAGCATAATAAAAGAGCAAACAGCAGCCATGATAAATTTCGCTCTTTGTTTTGCTGATGCTTATGAACTGGCAATGAGCCATCTGGGAATTAAAATCCTTTATTCGGTTTTAAACAATATTGATGATGTTTATTGCGAGCGCTGTTTTTCTCCTTGGACAGACATGGAAGAAAAAATGCGGGAGCATAAAATTCCATTATTCGCGTTGGAAACAGCCCGGCCGATTGAAACTTATGATATTGTCGGTTTTTCGCTGCAGTATGAGTTGGGCTATACTAATCTGCTGAATATGTTGGATTTAAGCAATATTCCTTTAGCCGGCAAAGACAGGGATATGTGCCATCCGCTTGTTATTGCCGGAGGCCCCTGCAGTACAAATCCCGAGCCCATGGCTGATTTTATTGATGTTTTTTTTGTGGGTGAATCCGAAGAAATGATTGTTGAGTTTATTAATGTTTTTCGTGAATTTAAAAATAAACAATCCAAAAATCTGGAGATAGCTGATAAACCCGAACTGAAAAATAAAAGACACGAGCTTTTAAACCAACTGGCAGAAATTCCCGGCTTGTATATTCCGCGGTTTTATAATTATGATAAAAACAATGTTTTGATTCCCAACAATGCTCAGGCTGCCAAAACAGTCAGCCGGAGATTTGTCGCGGATTTAGATCGAACTGTTTACTTCACCAAACCTCCGGTTCCTTATATTGAAATAATCCATGATCGGATAAGTATCGAGATTATGCGCGGATGTCCTAATCAATGTTTTTTTTGCCAGGCTGGGTTTACGATAAATCCAGTCCGGATTCGCAAAGTAGAAACCATTATGGCTTTAGCCCAAGAAACCTATGATAATACTGGTTATGATAATATCTCGTTTTGCGCTTTATCCAGCGCGAATTATCCTTATCTTATTGAGCTGATTAAAACAATGCATGCTTTTTGTCATCCCCGAGGTATGGGGATTTCGCTGCCGTCTTTAAGGGTGGATCCGCAGTTTTTAGGGCTTATTTCGATGCTTGAAGGTTTGAAAAAAAGTGGGCTGACTTTTGCCCCGGAGGCTGGAAGCAGCAGATTAAGAAAAATAATAAACAAGGATATTGATATTGAAGCATTGAAGCAGGCAGTGTTGGAAGCTTATCGAAAAGGCTGGAAAAGACTTAAACTTTATTTTATGGTTGGTTTACCCACAGAAACAGATGATGACTTGCTGGAAATCGTTAAAATGATTGAAGAATTCTCTGGTTTGCGTAAAACAATCGATGGTAGATGGGGGCAGGTCAGCGTAGGCATATCTAATTTTATTCCTAAAGCCCATACGCCTTTTCAATGGCTGGGGATGCGGACAATCGAATCTTTACAACAGAAACAGGATTTTCTACGCCAAAGATTAAAACGCCGGAATTTTGAAGTTGATTTTCATGACCCGGAGATGAGCTTTATCGAGGCTTGTATGTCGAGGGGAGATAGACGCTTAGGCTTGGTTATTAAACAGGCTTTTGATAATGGGGCAAGGTTTGATGCTTGGAATGGTGTGTTTGATTTTGAGTTGTGGAAACAGGCTTTTTCTACGACAGGGATTGATCCCGGGGAATATGTATACAACCAAAAAGAGTTTACTCAGCCATTGCCGTGGGATCATATAGATTGCGGTTTTCCTAAATATAAATTAATTGAAAATGCTAAAATATCCGGCCAGCGTTGAATTTTATCTAGAAAGTAAAAATAAACAGTTTGATTGTGTTTTACTGCCATTTAACTGATTGACATTATATCAGTTGTATGCTATAGTCACTTTTAAATCAACAGCTTTTTGCTTTAACCTAAAAACGTAGATAAATGATCAAAAATAGGGGGCAATTTTTAGCTTGGTTGTATGCCTGCCTAAATACTCAAAATTACAATTCAAAAAAAGCTGTTCAAGCTAAAATATAATCATAGCTTGTCAAATTATATATAAGGATTGAGGTAATTATGTCAGAAAAAATAAAAGTATTGCTGGTTGATGACGAAGTTGATTTTATTAATATGATGCAGTATTGGCTGAAAAGTAAAAATTTCGAGGCAGATGTGCTCTATAGCGGAGAAAATGTCGTATCCCAGGTGACAGAGAAAAAATATGATTTAATATTTCTTGATCTGCGTTTGCCGGGTATTGACGGTTTGGATATTCTGCGCCAGATACGGGAATATTCAAAAAAACTTCCGGTAATAATTTTCAGTGCTTTTGGTACTGCTGAGAGTTTAAAAGAGGCAACAAAACTGGGCATTTCCGGTTTTTTCGCTAAAGAAAAAGGATTTGAAGAAGCTGCGCGTTTAATCCATACGGCATTAAGAATACATAAAGGCTTGGCGCATTCTGATGCTGAGGAAGGAGAAAAATAGAATGGCAGTTGAAATGGGGAAATTATTAAAAATCCTGATTGAACGCAATGGTTCTGATTTACATATTGGAGCCAATACGCCTCCGCATATAAGGGTTGATGAAAAGATGCTGAATATTAGTGAGGAGATATTAATTCCCATTGATGCTAAGGAGCTTATATATAGTATTCTTAGTCCGGAAGAAATAGAAAAATTTGAAATAAATAAAGAACTTGACCGCTCTTTTGAGATTGAAGGCGTCAGCCGTTTTCGAATGAATGTTTTTTTTCAAAGAGGTCATGTTGGCTGTGCGATCAGAGTTATTCCTTTTGACATCCGTTCGTATAGTCAGTGCGGTTTGCCGGTAAAAGTTATTACTAATTTAGCGCGAAAACCTAAAGGTTTGGTTTTAGTAACCGGAGCGACTGGCTCGGGCAAATCAACAACTTTAGCAGCAATAATTGATTTGATTAATGAAGAAAGAAGCTGCCATATTATTACAGTAGAAGATCCGATTGAATTTGTGCACAAGAATAAACTGGCGGTTATTGATCAGCGGGAAGTCGGGCAGGATACAAAGTCTTTCACCGCGGCCTTAAAGCATGTTTTACGTCAGGATCCTGATGTTATTCTGGTTGGTGAAATGCGCGATCTGGAAACAATTGAAGCCGCTTTAACTATTGCCGAAACCGGGCATCTTGTATTTGCTACTTTGCATACTTCTGATGCCGTGCAGACTGTTAACCGAATTATTGACGTATTTCCTTCTCATCAGCAGCAGCAGGTGCGGACTCAATTATCATTTGTTCTGGTAGGAATACTTTCTCAGCAATTGGTTCCAAAGGTAGGCGGCACTGGCCGGGTTTTAGCCGCGGAAGTTATGCTGGCAACTCCGGCTGTGAAAAGCATGATCCGGGAACAAAAAGTCCATCAAATTTATTCAATTGTTCAGACCGGACAAAAAGACGGGATGAAAACAATGAATCAATCTTTGTATGAGCTTTATACCGAAAAACATATTACTTATGAAGATGCTGTATCGCGTTCAACTGATCCTGATGATTTAATCCGATTATTTAAGAGATAAAAATGGCGATAAAAAAATCAAAAACAAAACATCTAGGTCAATTATTAATTGAAAGAGAGATTATTACTCTTGCTCAGCTGGATCAGGCGCTGGAAATTCAGCTCAAAGAAGGTGGTTTATTGGGCCAGATACTGATTAAACTGGGTTTTGTTACTGAACAGCAAATTGAAGATAGTGTTTTTGAACAGACAACTAATTCGCAAAAGCTGGAAAATGTACTTGTTGAAATGGGAATAGTTACTCCGGATCAGATTAATCAAGCCAGTGAGTTGGAAAAAAAAGAAGGTAGTTTTTTTGCGCGGAATATTATTAAACTTGGGTTTCTTGGCGCGGAAGATTTGGTGAGTATTATGGTGACCCAATTTGGTTTTCCTTATTTACAGCTGGAAAATTATGAAATAGATCCTGAAATAGTAAAGCTTGTTCCCCAGAATATTGCTCAGAAATTCAGTTTAATCGCTATTGATAAAATCGGAAATATCCTAACAATAGCGATGGCTGATCCTCTAAACGCGAAAGCCCTAGATGAGGTAAGAAAAGTTACCGGCTTAAACGTGGAAACTTTTATCTCGACATTTTCCGAAATAGAATCTGCTCTGACGAATAATTACAAATAAAATAAGCCTTATCGAGGTTTTTAAAATGACTCAAAGTTTAAAAGAAAAAATGATGGATGTTTTAACTCGTTCTAATTTTTTAAGTAAGGAACAGTTAGCCGAAGCTATTGAGACCCAGAAGAAAACTGGCAGGCGTTTAAGTGAAGTTTTGACAATGATGGGTTATATAACCCAAAAGGATCTGGTTATTGTTTTAAGCCAAAGTCTAAATGTTCCGCCAATTAATCTCTCCAAAGTTAAGATTAATCCGGAAATCGTAAAAATCATTCCCCGGGAATCAGCGGAAAAATACCAAGCGCTGGTGGTTTCTAAGATCGGCAAAGTTCTTACTGTTGCCATGGTTGATCCTTTGAATGTTTTGGCAATTGACGAACTCAAAGTGCTGACTAACTATGAACTGAAAATTGTTGTTGCCGGAGAAAAAGAACTTAAAGGCGCGATTAATACATATTACAGTGATACGACTAATGATCAGATCAGAACGATCATTGATGATGCCAAAGAAATGAATCTGGAAATCATTGAAGATATTGATAGCCAGGATAAAATATTAAATACCGCGCAATTGCTTAAAGATGTTGAAGACGCGCCGATTGTTAAAATAACTAATATGTTATTAGCTCAGGCCATAAAAAATCAAGCCAGTGATATTTTGATTGAACCCCAGGAAAAGGTTTTGCGGATTCGCTATCGTTTAGACGGTATCTTAAAAGAATTTCCCGCGCCGCCAAAACATATGGAAGAAGCAATTGTTTCCCGGATAAAAGTTTTATCAGTTCTGAATATCGCGGAGCATCGATTACCGCAAGATGGCCGGTTTAAAATTAAAATAGCGGATCGGGAAGTTGATTTTCGTGTTTCAATTATGCCGACAAGTCATGGAGAAAAAGTCGCTTTGCGTGTTTTGGATAAAACCGCGGTAGTCTTAGATCTTGATCGAATGGGCTTTGAGCCCGGACCGCTTAAAATTATAAAGGAACTGGCCATGGAGCCGCATGGAATGATGCTGATTTGCGGTCCGACTGGTAGTGGTAAATCAACTACCCTTTATTCAATTCTGAAGTACGTTGATGATCCTGAAAAAAATATTTGTTCCGCTGAAGACCCAGTTGAATACCAGCTGGAAGGGATAAATCAGGTCAATGTTAATCCGGAAGTTGGGTTGACATTCTGCGGTGCCCTGCGTTCTTTTTTGCGTCAAGATCCGGATGTAATTATGGTCGGAGAAATTCGCGATACGGAAACTCTGGATATCGCGATTAAAGCCGCGCTGACCGGACATCTTGTTTTAAGTACTTTGCATACTACGGAGGCAGCCGGCGCGGTAACTAGAATGGTTAATATGGGGATTGAACCTTTTTTAATTACTTCTTCCTGTATTATGGTTTGCGCTCAGAGATTAATCCGGAAAATTTGTCCTGACTGTAAGGAAAGTTATCCGATTTCCGCTGAGTTGAGAAAAAAATTTAAAATTGGAGATCAGTATAAAGAATTATACAAAGGCAAGGGATGTAAAACTTGCCAAGGGACTGGATATAAAGGGAGAATTGGTCTTTGCGAAGTTTTAGCCTTAACTCCCGAAGTCCGTGATCTGATTATGGTTAGAGCTCAGGAAAATCTGATCAAAGCCAAAGCCAGGGAACAGGGAATGGTTACTCTCCGAGAGCATGGGGTAATTAAATCTTTAAAAGGAATTACCACATTAGAAGAAGTCACCAGACTTACGGCGGATGATTAAAAATTGTAGAGAGTAGGAAGATTATGCGCAGAACAAAAAAACGTCTTAATGAACTTTTGCTGGATTATAATTTAGTAAGCGAAAAAGATGTTATCAGCGCTTTGGAAATTCAGCGTAAAAGGGGCGGCCAATTAGCAACAATATTGATCGAGGAAAATTTTGTTAAAGAAGCGGACATTATGACTTGTTTTTGTCGTTATTTGAATATTCCTCCGATTAATCTCTCTAAATTCCATGGTGATGAAAAAAAGATAAAAATTATTCCCGAACACGTTGCCCGCCACTATCGTTTGCTTTGTTTATCACAGGTAGGTAATATGCTTACCGTTGCCATGAGCGATCCTTTGAATGTTTTGGCAATTGATGATATTAAAGCGCTAACCGGATATGATATTATTCCGGTTGTATCTGCTTTAAGTGAAATTACCTTAGCTGTTGATCGTTTTTATCATCATAAAGAAGAAATAAAACATGAAGATAGTTTTGATGATTTAGTTAAGGACATAAATGAGGATGATATCCAGCTGGTTAAAGAAATTGAGCAGATTGATATTGGGGATGTTATTCGCTCAAGCAGCGAGGCGCCAATAGTAAAGATGCTGGATGCTTTGATTGCTGAAGCGTTGATGAAACGGGCCTCGGATATTCATATTGAACCATATGAAACAAAAATAAGAGTGCGTTATAGAGTGGACGGATCATTGCAGGAAGCGGCAATTTTACCCAAGAAAATTCAAAATGCTGTTGCCGCCAGAATCAAGATAATGTCTAATCTGGATATTACCCAAAGGCTTATTCCCCAGGATGGGAGATTTAAAGTAAGGCTTGGTGCTAAAGAAGTTGATTTTCGTGTTTCTATTTTACCGATAAGTTTTGGGGAAAAAGTAGTAATGCGTGCTTTAGATAAAGCTAATCTTAGTATTGGGCTTGAAGCTTTAGGGTTTTTGCCGCAGGCAATGGATGCTTTTCAATACGCGGTTACTCAGCCTTATGGGATGATTTTGGTAACTGGTCCTACGGGAAGCGGAAAATCCACTACTTTGTATTCTGTTTTAAATAAACTTAATGTTCCGGAACGCAATTTAATTACAATTGAAGATCCGGTTGAATATCAGGTTGATGGAATAACTCAGGTTCAGGTAAAAGCTGATGTCGGCCTTACTTTTGGGCAGGGCTTGCGGGCAATTCTTCGTCAGAATCCTGATATCCTGATGGTTGGGGAAATCCGCGATTTTGAAACAGGTGATATCGCGGTAAAAGCTGCTTTGACCGGAGCCTTGCTCCTGAGCACACTGCATACTAATGATGCTCCAGGCGCGGTAACCCGAATGATTGATATGGGTATTGAGCCGTTTCTTATTGCCAGCAGTGTTATCGCGGTCGCGGCGCAGCGTTTGGCGCGTTCAATATGCAAGAACTGTAAAGAGCCTTATAAAATTCCTCAATCTGTTTTAGATCGGATGGATCTGGTGCTGGACGCGGAAACAATCACAGTATACCGGGGCAAAGGCTGTGATCAATGCGGTGGCACAGGATACAAGGGGCGTTTTGCGATTTTAGAGGTAATGGTGGTAAACGATAAGATCAGAGAAATGATAATGAACCGCAGTTCCAGTGATGAAATAAAGCGTTATGCTAGAAAAAACGGGATGTTGACATTGCGCGATTCCGGTATTCAGAACTTTCTCAGAGGTCAGACAACTTTGGAAGAAGTATTAAGGGTGACATCCAAAGAGTAATTTTGTTGAAATTATTAAAATTTAGTTAAAAAAAATATTTTTTGTTGTATAATATTTGTAAGTAAAATTAAAAACATCTGCTTTGATTTATGAGGAGGAGAAATGCCTTTATTTAAGTATGTCGCGAAAGATGAAGACGGTAACGCGGTTAATGATCTGATTGAAGCAAAAGATGAAATGGTCGCGCTGGATATGCTCAGGGTTAAAAACCTGATTATAATCTCGATTACCGAGCAAAAAGCAGCGAAAGCTGCTAAAGCAAAAGTCGGGAGTAAAAAAATTAAACCAGAAGAGCTGGTTATTTTTTCCCGTCAGTTAGCCACAATGGTAAATGCCGGAATTCCTCTGGTGCAAAGTTTGGATATTTTAAGCGAGCAAATGGACAGTATTACCTTTCGAAATGTGGTAACCACGATCAGAAGTGATGTTGAATCAGGATCAAGTTTATCCGCGGCTTTGGAAAAACATCCAAAAGTTTTTAGCATGCTCTATACGAACATGGTAAGAGCCGGAGAGACCAGCGGTATGCTTGATGAAATTTTGGAAAGACTTGCCGGCTATTTAGAAAAGAGCGGGTCTTTGGCGCGCAAAGTAAAATCAGCCATGGTTTATCCCGCGGTTGTTTCACTTATGGCGGTGGGAATTACTTTGGTTTTATTATTAAAAGTCATTCCGACATTTAAAGAAATATTCGCTTCTTTAGGCGGAACACTGCCGATGCCTACGCAAATATTGATTAATATATCGGATACTTTACAGGCTTATTTTATATATTGCGTTGCTTTGGTTGTGGGTGTTGGTTTTGCTGTTGCTAAGCTTGTGCAAACTCCCCAG
Source organism: Candidatus Omnitrophota bacterium (assembly GCA_018817585.1). Taxonomy (GTDB): domain Bacteria; phylum Omnitrophota; class Gorgyraeia; order B26-G9; family B26-G9; genus JAHITE01. The sequence goes on along the minus strand of JAHITE010000059.1, from coordinate 2,778 downwards.
GGTAAGCTGCGCTTTGATCAGTTAAAGCTTGGTTTGCCGGTCTTTGGTCCTTTGCTGCGAAAAGTCGCGGTTGCCCGCTTTTCCCGAACTTTGTCAACTTTGATCAGAAGCGGCGTTCCGATTTTAGGAGCTTTGGAAATTGTTGGTAAAACATCAGGAAATGTGGTGATTGAAGCAGCAGTAGAAAGTGCTCGCGTAGGAATTAGAGAAGGAGAAAGTATTTCGTCTCCTTTGGCTAAAAGCAAAGCATTTCCTCCGATGGTAACGAGAATGATCTCGGTGGGAGAAGAATCCGGGGAATTGGAAAAAATGCTGACAAAAATCGCTGATTTCTATGAAGATCAAGTTGACGCGGCAGTCAGCGGCTTGACTAGTTTGATTGAGCCATTGATTATTGCTTTTTTAGGTATTGTAGTTGGTTCAATAGTTATCGCTATGTTTTTACCGATATTCAAGATTAGTGAACTTATTGGTTAAAGTTATAAATATTTGAAATAATTAAGCTTACCTAAAATAAAAACTTTTCAAAACAATTGACAAATGTTTATAGCTCAGGTATACTTATACTATAAGAAGCATACAGGTAAAAATATTATTTTTTACCCTTTTATCGATAATGGCAAACCCACTGAAAGGTGGGGGCGTTTCTCTGAAATTACTTACTGGTTAATACAGCGATGAAACTCCGAATGATTTTAATTAATTATATTTTGCATCAGTCGGAGCAAAGCCACGGGTCTAATGGTGTTCCTTAAATAGACGGCCGGGTTACCGAAATAAAAAGGAAAAACCAATGATAGCCGAGCTACCGAAATAAAAGGTAGGTCGGTTTTTGTCTATAAACAGGGGAATAGGATAATTTATGCGAAGAAAAAAGGGGTTTACGTTGGTTGAGGTTTTGGTTTCTACAGCAATTATGGCGATCGCGATTACTTCAACTTTACAAATTTTAATGTATTTACTACAGATGAACGAATCAAATCAGAATTCTGTTACTTGTATGAATACAGTTCAAGGCTATATGGATGAAATGAAAAATGTGCTGTATGATGATATTGTCGGCAATTATAATGGGCTTCAGTTTACGGTTGATGATTTAACCAATCGCGGGGTTCGGCATAGCGGAATAATTTATGCCGCTGAAATTCAGCCTCCATTCCTGACTGATGTTAAAGTTGTTATCTGCTGGGAAAATAGAAACAGGATAATTGGCGAAGATACTAATTTAAATGGATCTTTAGATGCCGGGGAAGATAAAAATGGTAATGGGATGATTGATTCACCAACTATGATTGAAGGCACGGTTTTAAATAGAGCGTATCAGGGGAGTTGAAAATGTTGAAGAATAAAAATGCTTATACCTTGGCTGAGCTTTTAGTTTCGCTGGCAATTTTTACAGTAGTTATTGGTTCTTTGATGACAATCTTAATTTCCCAGAACGCTTTTTTTAGCCGTGCTTCAGCCTCTGTAGAAGTCGGCTCTAACGCGCGTAAAGTAATGTCCTTAATGGTTAAAGAGCTGCGCTTGTCCAAAGTAGAAAATGTGAATCTTTTTGATGAAAATGGCAATGCTTTTGACGCCGCGCATCCAGATGGGGTGGACATTGTTTTTCAGGTGCCGATAGATTGGGATGGTGACGGAGATAGATTTGATATTAATGGCAATATCGAATGGGGTTGTGAAGGCGGTTTGGGCTGGAAAATTGAATATTATTTTGACGAAGATAATAAAAGAGTTATGCGGCGTTTACTGGATGGATCAAATGTCGCTCAATCAGAAACTGTGATCGCGGATAATATCAGTGGATTTTTAATTCAAGGATTACATTATGATTTTACGAATAAATTATATAAACTGGACTCATCTTGTGATGTTGTGGAAATAACGATTACTTCGGAAAAAGACTCTATTTCAGGGCGGACATTAGATACTCCTTTGACTTATACTTTATCTAACCGAGTTTCATGGCGTAATTAATTTAAGGAGGGGGCAATGAAAATAATTAGGAATAGAAAGGGAACAATTCTTGTCGCGACTTATATGGTCTTATGCGTAATTATTGTTGTTGCCAGCTCATTTTTTTCCATGGTGCTTACTGACAATAAAGCTGTTACCAGAGATAATGATGGAGCGAGAGCTTTATCCAACGCGGAAAGAGGTATAGCGTATGCTTATTTTGAAGCATATAATCTAGGCTGGGATTGGAAAACCCATGATTGGCATAATGCTGCTAGTAAAGTTGAACTTAAAATAGTACCTCCAGGCCAGCAGATTAAAACCCGGCCGGATTGTGATTTTAACGCGGATGGTTTTTATGTGCATGATTCCGGCGACTTTATGGTAAAAGCCTACCCTGACATAACCCGGGAAAATGATACTGTAGTTGTTTCCCTGGGGACTTGCGGCAAAGAGACCAGAGTATTACTGTATTATTTAACCCGAAGAGGAATTTATGATTTTTTTCTCTATACTCCATATAATTTAGATCTTTATGCCGCGGTGGGCAGTCATCCTGATTTAAATGGCGGAGGAATTCATTCAAATGGCGACATCCATATTGATAGCGCGATGCGTCTTGAAGATATTTCCGAATTAAGTGCCGGAGAAACAGGTAGAATTTATTATGAAGGCAGTCAATATATACCACCCTATTACGCGGATCGTTTGGATGAAATTATGGATGGAAAATCACCGATAACCAGACTAGATAGAATGGGTGATGTATTTCGCGATGATCTTAAAAAAGAAGCTGGTCCCTTTGGCTATTATAATATTTAT
>JAHITE010000058.1 GCA_018817585.1 Candidatus Omnitrophota bacterium | reverse complement strand
CTTTTTTGATTCGACCTCCCTAAAAACACGGCTATAATTCTCCGAGCTGGCACTTAAAAAAAGCGCTTCAAGCTTAAGAACTATAGCTCTCATCTCTGTACTTAAGCTAACTCTTTCGAATTCACCCATTTCAATTTTCCTGATTTGAGTAATCATGCTCTTCGTTGAGACAAAAATATAGCCGCTCACAACTAAAAGCATTAGCATAATTATGCCAAACACAGCAAGCAGCTTATTCCGGACTTTCCAATCCCTAAAAGATTTAATCATTACCAGCCTTTTCGCATAACTTTTCATATAAAACAAGGGCTTTCTTAATCGTAAATACGGCCGCGTATGATGAAAGAGTTGCCCCGCTTACCGCTCTTATCTCTTTGCCTAATGTAAAACCGCTGCCCAAACCTTTACCCGCAAACTGCTTTAAAAAACTTCCCCTAGCAATAGGCCGGCCGCGTACCTCAGTATAACGCATAACTATTACCCTTGTAATTTTAGCGTCCGGAGTTATCCCTACAATAAGCTCAATAGGTCCCCAGCTTCCGGGCTCCGTCAGGATAATAGCCGCGCCTGTTTTTTTCCCATCCTTTATGCTGAAATAAAAAGTAAACTCTTTTCCCTTCTCAATATCTTTTTGATTATTGCCTTTTTCATGCGCAGTCAAACTTCCGCCTAACTGCTTTTTTATATCCGCAAGCTGGCTGTCAGAAGCGGTTTTTACTTCACTGACTACCTGTTCCGCGCCCGGAAAAATCTTACTTAACGCTTCTTCTTCTGTCAAGAGCGTTACCGCGCGGACGGATTCAATAAAGCATGTGAACATGAATACAAATAATAATAAGACTATTTCTATGCTCTTAATTTTTTTATTCATATTTTTTCTCTCCCTTATCTATTTTACCTTGCTTTAATGTTTATTCATCTTTTGGTATAACCTTAAGCGCGTTTTTCAATCCTGTTGAACTTAACACTTCTCCGGAAGCAGTTATCATAATCGTTTCCAACCCCTTCATGCTTTGCGCGAATTCAATCCCTTCTTTAGGGCCCATGGCAAAAAGCGCTGTTGCCAGGCAATCAGCCAAAACCGGATTCGGGTGAATAACCGTTATCCCGCTGATTTCATCTGCCGGATACCCGGTTTTAAGGTTAAAGATATGATGATACCGTTTTCCGTCTTTTATAAAAAATCTATGATAATCCCCGGAGCCCATAACAGCCAGGTCTTTTACTTCCAGATATCCCAAAAGTTCTTCACCTCTGGGTGCCTGAATCCCTACCTGCCACGGCTTGTTTATTTTACTGCCTAAAGCGTATATATCACCGCCGGCGTCAATCAACGCGCTGGTTACTCCTTGAGATTGTAAAACCTTTACTGCCTGCTCTATCGCATACCCTTTGGCAATCCCGCCTAAATCTATGGCAACATCCTTATTATCTTTTTCTAATTTTCCGTCACTAAGAATCAAATGTTTATACCCTATATTCTTTAAAGTTTTCTTTATCTCTTCATCCGCCGGAAGACGCGGTTCCTCTTCGCTAAACCGGCTAAACCCCCAAAGTTCTGATAAAGGAAAAGCCGTAATATCAAAAGCTCCTTCTGTGGCCGCGCTTACCTCTAAAGCTATTCTTATCAAATCCAGGATTTCCGCGTCCCGAATCGGTGTTCCCTGCGCGTTAAATTTATATAGCTCGCTTTCGGGATTAATCGGGTTCATTTTTTTATCTATCAGCTGCATTCGGTCTAAAGCTGAGTTTACTGCTGGTTTGGTAATTTTTTCAGGTCCAATAGCATAGATCGTCACATAGGTATCCATCATGAAACATGTTTGCTTTTCCAAATAGAACCAATAGGAATTGTAGTTCCTGATCGAAAAAACACATATAAGAATACCGATTATCAGGCCTATAGCAATCTTTATTTTTTTAGAGATTCTTCTTTTGCGCACTTATTTATTTCTTCCTTGATTACACATAGCATGCCTGATGCCCAATAAGCGTATGCCTGCCCGATGAGTTCATTTTATTATAATACTTAAGAAGCATTGTGATAATCTCTCTGCCCTGATCTTACCCTAAATCAAAACGTTGTCCTCCACCCAAGTGTCCAGCGCACATACTCAAGTTTCTCATTGTTTTCTGACGCGACAGTTGATCCCGTGCGGTCAGCTTCTATAAATGATACCTGCGGTATAATTGTTGAGCTTTCGGTTATATTGTAGTTTAAGGCAAGAGTCAAGGCACTGTATTCATCAGTTCTAAGCACAGTTCCCCCGGTCTTATAAAGTTCCGCGTAGCTATACTTAACAAGAGCCTTCCATTTATTATTAATTGAATACAAGCATCGCAGATAATAACCTTCCCTGTCTCCATCTTCTGTTGCCGTAATGTTTTCATACTTATTCGAGTACATTTCACCTGAGAGATTAAACTTCTCATAAGTATAGTTTGCTCCAAGCGCGATCCGGGTAAGATCAAAATCATCTTCTGTATCACGTTTACCTACACCATATGAAAAAGGGATCCTCAGCGCGCCATTAAATAATTCAGGAGCCACATGAACCAAGATCGTCTTGCCGTCATTATTATCGACATTTGCCTGCCCATTAAGAAGATTCAGGTAAACCGGCAATGACCATTCATCAAATTCAAAATTCTTATAAAGCTCCATGCCTGTATCCTGCCAGGACTGAAGATATGACAAGCCATCATTCTGATGATACTGTTCATGCCACCATGTTTCTCTCGCGTACTCCTCGGCAAAAATCGGATAAAATGTCCCGACTTTTAATTCATAATCTTGAGGCAGAAGCATGGTCAAAGTACCCGTGTGCAGAGAACTGCTTGTAGTTGTGCTTGTAGCTCTGGTTATATTACTCCCCAGGCTTGGTGTCGCGCTTGCTCTAATGTCAATCACATCAATTGCCACATTCAATTGAACTATGTCCGATAATTCTTTGTCCAAATAAAGATATACGTCTTTAAGGCCGGCTGACGCATTATTATGCTGGTCGGTTTTTACTCCGGAAGAATTTGTAACCTCTCCTGTTGACTGATCATACATATACATCATTAAGTGTCCGCCGACTTTCAATTCGCCTAAAGCGCCGGAAGAATCTTTAGCCTCCAGGGTAGCCACTCTTTCCTCAAGAGATGCCAAAGCATCAGCACTTGCTATTCCTACACCGCAGAACATAAACGCGCAAACTACCAAGACAATAATACTTACTTTCATATGTTTTCTTCCTCACCTTTCTGCTTTAGTTATTTATTGCATTAGTTAATAATCACTGTATAAAAATATTCCTCCTATCTTTATTAATGTTTGATTTTATCCCCTCTTTACAGACACTAAATTAGCACATGGGCTTACAATCACATTGCGTGAAATACTATCACTCAGGACACTGTTTTGCTTTAGATTAACTGGTTCTGTTTGAAGATAAAGCTCTGTTATTAAATCACTTAAAGGCGTGATTAAACCGCTAAGATTCCTTACTTTTTTAAGGTTTACCTCTTTAATATTTTTTCTGGCCATATCCCAAAAAACAGGCACCGCAAGCCATGACATTGATAATATGTCCGCTATTCTTTTCTTGCGTATCCCGACAAACCTTAACGGAGATAATACGCTGGCAAAACCACGTGTCATTTCCTCACATGAGGTAGTACTTACGAGCAATGCGCTTAATGCTATTAAAAAAAGAATCCGCAAGGAAAAAAGTGCTCCTGTTTCTAACCCTAAATAAGTTAGTTTAAAATAGCCTATTTGATATAAAACTTGTGTCCCTGAATTAAAAAACAAAGGCAGCAAAAAAGCGGCGATGATCAGAGAACTGTATTTTTTTACTCTTGATAAAATTAGCGTAAAAGGAATATGGGAAAAAAATCCGGACAAAACCAAAAATAGAAATAATACCGCGTAAAACCAGAAATTGCTAAAAGCAAGCACGGCCATAGATATTATTATCATTCCGCCAATTTTTATCTCGCCCGACAATAAATGCAAAAAGGATTCCCCTTGGATATAATGACTTCTAAAAGCTGAAGCATTATCTGCCTGAAGTATTTCAAGCACTGCTGTCTGGCCCTGAAACTCTTCTAACTTACGGCAAACACTGCCAGCCACAAGTCCCGTAATCCAACCCATAATTACCGACCCTATACACAGCCACCCAAAGAACGCGAAAATCCCCGAGTGTTTGACTAAAATAAAATAAGCCAAATAAAGCTGCGTAATATTATGAACAAGCGCCCCGATTATGCTTATGCCGATAATGCTGAGTCGTAAAGGATGCCTGGCCTGTGACAATAAATATATCCCGCCCATGATCAAAGTGCTTATCAGCGCCCCAAAAAAACTTAGAATAAAAGTAGGCGACATAAAAGTCCCCATAATAAACGCGCTCAAGATCGTACGCAGAACAGCTATTTCAATAGCTGGGCGAACCCCTAGCGTAACCAAAGAAATAAGGACAACAATATTGGCAAGCCCCAGCCTAAGCCCTGGAATAGGATGCGGGATTAAAGACTCCGCGATCTGCAGCACACATGATATCGCGACCAGCAGCGCGATTTTGTAGGTTTTTTTATCTATAGCAGATTCATTCATTAATTTTTACCCCTAAAAAACTAATATACAACCGCATCCAAAAAAGGTTTTTTTTCTGACTTGATCTCAATCAGCACCTTATTCGGCACACAGACTATTACCTGTCCTACGTACTGTATAAACCCAGTACCTACGCATATCTTTTGAGCACAGTCGGAAGTTAAAATTCTTATTTTTCCCATTTTCACTTCGGCTTGCATTCGCCCATCAAGTATCGCTATATTTTTATCCTTATCCAGAATAACTTTATCAAGAAAGTTATTCTCCAAATAAATAACAGCCTGTTTTTTTCCTTGAGATTTTTGCCTCTGAATACTGGTCCAAATCATAGAATATACCGCTATTAGCAAAATCAAGCTAATAACAATCACATCTAGTTTTGAGATTTTATAAAAATTAGGATCACCGAGCCGATAATTTTTTGCCATTCCACATTTAACTTATTATTTATAATATATAGGTTTTTATTTATTATAAATTTTGCGAACTTTTTTAGCAAGCTATTTTTCATTAAAGTAATCCAATAATAAGTGTAAGGGGGGCAAACCTTGACTTTAGACATTTTTGCCTCAAGCTCCCTTATGAACTCCTTGTTATTTTGATATCAACAAGAAGTTATTTTATCAACCATTTTGTCTAATATCAAGGTTTGCCCCCTACCCTTACACCCCTTGATCGATTCCATTTTTGTCAAATGTCACGATTTTCCCCCTTAATTTAATTTTTAAAAGATCGTTCCTTACTGAGTAAAAATTTTCCAGGCTAAAAGGATTAAAACATGATTTTTCCCAATTATACATTATTGTTGCTGAGGTATGAAGCCTGTCTGGCTGCATTACCCATCCTCCAAACGATATCCCCCAGCTTGAAGACTGCGGCAGGCCATATGCATGAGGATTATTCCTACTCCTTGTCTGTGCTTGCTCTAAGTCATTATGATACTTTTGAATCAATGCCGCATATTCTTCAGATGCCTGTTCATATAGCGCCTTTTTCTCCAGAACAGTTTCCTTATCAGCCTTCTCTTTGTAAAAGTTATATACAATGCGATAAGTAAGTATCATCTGTGATGTCAAGTCAAAGTCTACTGAACGTTTTTTCCCGGCAGCCGCAGCTTCGGTCACCGGGCTAAATCCGCATATTTCAACCTGAGATACCCCTAGTAAATCAAGCAGCCGGCTTCTTTTTTCAGAATCAATTATATTTTTATCAGGAATAGGCGTATCATATTTTGTATAGTAGTAATCCGTTACCGCAAACTTTTCAGCGTAAGAAAGGAAAGGTTGCAAAGCTGTAAAATTACTCTCAAATTCCTCAGGCCCGATCAGCTGTATTGCCCAGGTTATAGTATCAAGGGCTAATCTCGAATCAGGATTGCCTAAAGTATAATCTCTGCCCGCATAAAAACGCTTTTCACTATCATTCCAAAGATATTGTTTTATGAACTTCATTATATTGCCTGCAGCAGCCTGATATTTTTTATTACCGGCAGAATGGAATATATCGCTAAAAGCAGAATAAACCGAAAACTGATGTTCAGTGGAATAGAATTTTTGGTGGCCTTCAGCTCCCCCATATATACCACCATTATTTTGTTGCAGAGATAACAGCCACTGGGCAATGGCATTTTCCATATCCTGAAACGAAGAATCTTGTGTTTGTTCTCGATAGAATACAAGTGACTTTAATAACCAGGCGTTGGGGCCGGCTTCTTTTTGTCTTTCTCCGGCTCTGCCATCAATCATATACATGTTAAAAAAACCAGTAAATTGCCCCTGTTCTTTAATTTGGGTTTCATAATCTACATGGAAAAAATTGAACAATCTCTTTACTTGGTCAATCAAAGTAATTCCAGGTAAAATTTCTCTGTTGCTGTTTTCCTGGGCATACTTAATTAATTCTAAAGCAGTTAAACCCTGATTATAAAGGTACGCTTGTTCTCCTAACTGTCCCTGCGGGCCATCTTCAGTGGTAGCAAACAAGCCGGTTAATAAATCCTGCTGCCAAACAATCCCGCGTACCGCCTGTTCTTCGGTCTTAACCTCTTCCTGGTTGTGCATCTGAATTACATTACTCCAGTTTTTCCGCCATAACATAAGTTCATTTGATATTCGGCACTCTACACTTTTAAAGAAATTATCTCCCCAAAAAGGCACATAAATTTTATTGCCTCTGGCAGATCCGGTTGTTTCTAATCTTTTCAATATTTCATCATCAAGCGTCGATCTTTTAAATCTGTCAACTTCAATCACTGTATCTTTCCAAGCCAGGAGATTGAAAAATTCAGCTTCCTCAAAAACATATTGAGCTATTAGTTCCCTCAATTTCCCAGCAATGCCGATCACTGAACCCGGATCAACAGTATCATCAACACCCCATATTTTCAAAAGCTCCTGATAATGGCTATTAACTCCGGCCTGATCAACTTCCGTAGTTACTATGCCATGCGCTGCCTCCCACTGCTTAAGTATTGTAATATCAGTCTTAATCAGGCCCTTTAACAACTTTTCGACCGCGCCCTGGGCGATCGCTTTTATTCTGTCTTTTTCTTTGGCCATCTGTATGCATTTTTCCCTCTCTACACTGCTTGCGCTATCAAAATTCTTCTGAAAAGAAAGCAGTTCTTTTTCAGCGCTTTGCACCTGTAAAATTAAATTTTCAAGGCCACTGATTCCTCTGCGGACATCTTTGACATTCGTTACGTGTACTAATATTTTTTTTAATTCTTCCTTCTTTAACTGGTTCGATTCACAGGCAACACGGCTTTTAATAATATCTACCAGCCCGGTTTTATTACTGTTTTCAAAAAGAACAGGCTTAGCGTTCAGCATTTGTGATACGTCTGTTATGAGCCTATCAATCGTCTTCTGTTCTTGCCTAAGCTCTTCATTTTTTTCACGCACTTTCTTGTTTATAAAATCACGCGTAAATTTTTCTAAGATTGGCGCGTATGGCTCTTTTCTTAATTCGCGCATAATTATATCCAGCTGTTGGTCAAATTCATTCTCACGCAGCATTCTTACGCCGGCAGCTTCTTTTGTTTGCTTTCTTGCGATTATTAAACTGCTGTTATTGTCCTCTCCGGCATCAACCAGCTGCCCCGCAGAAGTAAAATCCTGAAAACATATTTTCTCGCTGAAAATTGCGTCAATTAACAACTCTCTTTTCGCGACAAAGTCAGTGTCTGAGCCTACGCGATAGATACGATCGGCAAATGCATGATAACCCGCGCCTCTTAAAGCCTCACTTAATGAAATCAACACCTCGCTGCCTTCATCTTTTTCCGAATATTGAAGATCGGCAACTTCATTTTCAAGTGATTGTATTTGCTCAGTAACCTCAGCAATTGTCTTTTCATATTGACTTACATTAGATTCATAGAATATACGTTTTACCTCGGGGTGATTGCCAAAAACCTTTGAAATTTCTTTTATTTCGTTTATGGTTGCAGTTACAAAACTAACATATTCTGCATAATTGATAAATTTATTGTTCAATATCAACTTATCTATGGTATAAAAATCAAGGTCATATCTAAGATCAGCTTTGATCATAAGCCTTTGTTCTGACTCCATAGTTTTATTCATATTGTTCAGATACAAATGTTCTTCTCGGAGATTCTTAACTGTCTTGATTCTGTCAATAAGAATGTGAAAGCGTGCAACCAGGCTCTCAATTTCCGGCGATTCTTCACTCCCACTCGAGGCTTTTTCATTTTTTAATGTTTCCAGTCCTTTTTCAAAAATCTTCAATGCCTGAAATTCTTCTTGATTTTCTTCCGGTAAATTTTTTCTTGCGGCATCTATTAAGTTTTGCAAACGGGTTATTTCATCCTGCCTGATTTCTTTCATCCATGCAGCATACCCCGCCGTTTCATTTTCTCTTAATTGCTCACAAAGCAGCTTAAGCTTCATCGCTGCTTCTTCGGTTTTATTTTTAGGCATATTAACAGCCATCTGTAACATAATTAACAAATGTCTACTGAACATTTCCCCGGAAATTACATGTGCAGTATAATGGCTATTTCGCGCTGCGATAAGCGCGTCTTTAACTACATTGGCTTGTTCGGCAAACTCACTATTATTTTTTTTCAATATAGAAATAAGCAAGTCTAATTTAGTAACCATCCGGTCTTCACAAGGAAGAGCCCTGAGATCTGTTTTTAAATGACTGATCGTGTAGTCAATTTTTTCTTTAAGTGTTTTCTTTATGCGTGCCTGCCAGGCTTCAAAAATATTGACCGTTTCTTTTCCTTGAAATATTAAATATATATCTTCTGCTTCTTGGGTAAGATTATCTTTTTCCAACGCTAACATTCGCAGTTTAGCAATTATTTGAACCAGTTCATCGGGGTCAGTAACGTTATTGCGTTGTTTTTCTAAATCATTATACTCATCAATTTTTTGCTGTATCTGACCCCATTTATCGATAAGCTTTCTTGCCTGAATGCTAAGTTCCTTATCAAATCCAGTCATTTCTTTAAGAAGATTAAGCGCTTTGTTCATTGTCAAAGCATCTTCTTGTCTGGACGTTGCCGTAAGTTCTAATAAAGCGTTTAAATACTCTAGGCAATCAAACCATCCTGAATTTCGCCCAATGCTTTTAGATCCGATTCTTTGCCCTGACTTAAGAATATCCGCAGGATCAATGTCATTTTTTATCTTTTCGTGCAGGCTAATTTGCGATAATAATTCAAAATATTTATACTCCGGGGTATCCTTTTGGGCAATAATCATATCCCCGGAAACTATTTTCCAGGTAGCCGGAAACAATCCCGCCGAAACAGTCGGGTCAGCACCATCAGAAGTTATTTGCGCTATTTGATAATTCAAAAGATTAATCATATTTTGAATAATTCTGGCTTTAATTTTTATCATAGACGCCGGTTGAGGCATGTCAATTTGCAGTGAGGTAAATTTATTCGAATCTAACTGAGTTTGCTGTTGATTAAGCCTAAGCGAATCACTATCCGAAATTAATTCCCGGATAAACAATTCATTTACCGCATCAATCCCCGCGGCTTTAAAGCAGCTTAAAGCACTCTCTAAATCTTTTTTCCGCGCATTAAGCTGCCGCGTATTAGCTTCCGTAGATTCCCGCTGATATTTATCGGATGCGCGTTCAAAAGAAACATCAGATACAATGTTAACAATATCAACTGCCTTGGTCACATCCTCTCTAACTTCTTCGGCAAAATCCTGCGATTGCATTTTAAGTATACTTGCTATTGTTTCTATTAGACCATTAATTTCAGTAAGAACTTCATCCAACTTTTGCTTCTTCTGTTGCGCTTGTTGCAAAGTATCAAAATAGGCTCTGTTATTTTGTCGGACCATGGGAGTCATTTTTTTCATGATATACGCGTTATCTTCTGCAAAAATAGCCTCATCTATTAACTCCGGCAGCATCTGGAGCATTTGCAGCAAATTAAGATACTCATTTTTTACCTGTTCGGGGATATATCCTTCTTCATAAAATTCTTCAAGCCGTTGAATAAACTGCGCATTTTCGGTAAAGGCATTGCCGCGTTTTTTATCCAGCACATCTTTCACTTCTTGCATTTTCCCCTTTGACTGAGTCAGGTTATTCCTGATTACCTGCTTACGTTGTTCCATAATTTCAAATTTATATTTGCGTAAATCCAAAAGCAGTTCCGGAACAGATTGCTGAATATTCTTTAACACTGCTACTAACCCCGGCTGTTCCCTGGTCCCTTCGTCTTCCAGGATTATTGCCTCTGTTAATAATGTGATTATTTCCTGTAATTTTATCGCCCTTTGAGAACCTTGCGGGTTCATTACTAACTCTTCATTTAGCATCGCCTGCGCTTTTGCCTTTTGCGCTTGTAAATCAATAGTTATAATGTAATCATAGGGTATTTTATCTAAAGCGGTGATGCTATAGCCCTCCATCTTAAGCAACAGGGACATTACCTCTGTAACTTTTTCTTCCCAAACCCTTCTTCTTTGCGGAATCTCATCAATGCGTTCAGTTATCGCCCGGTAAGTATCGTAAATTACCTGTCCTTCCTGATATCTTTTTTGCAGGTCAATTTTTAATTTCTCAAAATAGGTGCTCCCGTTTTCATCTGTAAATTTATCTCCAAATATAAGAAAATCCTTATATTCTGAAATATTATCCGCCAGAAGCATCGCCGTAATTCTGTTTGTTTGATTAAGCTCTATAAGATATGTTTCATACTGTGATTTAATTTTTTGAAATTCAACCAACAGAGCATTTTTTTCCAGCTTCATACTGTTAAGTCTCTGCACAAGCCCCATGTGTTCCGGATTGCGTGATAAAAGGATTCTATCCGCTTTGACAATTTCTCGTTGGGCAAGGTCATTTTGTTGCTTTGCCTTGGCCAGGTTTCTTTGAATCATTTCCGAGAATAGCTCAGCCTTAGCAGCTCCTTCATGTGTACCCTCCAAAAATTCTTCAGCGTCTATGACATTAAAGCTTGCTCCCAAAAGCAACATATTAAAAAACTTATAATCCTGCGCGGACAAGTCTTTATTTTCCTTTAGCTTTTCCCGAATAATAAGAAGCTGATTTATATTAACTTGCAACTGGTCAACGTTCTCAGTTAAGTTTACTATTGCATTCTGAACATACAGCACAATTCCTTCTAATTTATCACGTTCCATTCTCCGTTTGTATATTTGCTCATCCGCAGCGCTGTTTTTTTCTGCGAATTCTAAATTTTGTTCAGCTTGACTCAATTCTGCCTCCGACTCACTCAATGAAACCACAGCATTATTGAGTTCCTTAATAAAATATTTCTCCCGTTTGCCTGCCTTCTCTAACATAACCTCCAAAAGTTCTGCGTTTTCGATATTATCCGGAACATGAAGTTTCCCTTCATCTAAATATTCCGTACTCAACGAATCATCGAACCTTCTCAACTTAAATACCATGCCCATTATCCGCTGCGCAAAGACAAGCTTTTCCTTGGCCGCATGCATTGCCTCAACAGATCTTTTCCCCTCATGCGTCTTCAGCCAGGAAATTCTTGTTTTTGCCAATTCCGCTGTCATTTCGGCGATCACCCGATTTCGCGTTGCTTTCTCAATCTCCTCTTCGATTGTTTTAATCTGTTCCTCTAAAATCTTAATTTTATTTTTTGTACTACTAAACATATGCTGGGTAGAATTTGTATCACTTACAAGCCGTGGTTCGTTAATGAACTGCGAAAAGGAATTTACTGCCGGCTGAACAATTACCCCTATACAAAGTGAAAGGATAACTACAGAAAACACAATATTCTGGAACCAACAACCACGTAATACTTTTTTGTTTTTAAACCATCCGTGTATTTTTTTTCGTAAAGCGGTATTATATAGGAAGGGCCCTACAACCGTCGCATAAAAAATGAGGAACGTCGGCATAAGTATTCCCTCAGATAATAACGTCCATGAAATTGTACCGGTCAACATACCGAAGACGTATATAGCGCTCATATATAATCCCCAATCTATACCGCCGATATTAAATTTAATTGGGCCAAGCGGCAACTCAAAACCTGCATCCTTAGTACCCAAATAAGTGCTTCCCAACAAGGAAGTCGCCTCTTTGTGTCTATTTATATAAAATGGGAAAAATATTCCGCGTAATATTCGAAGCATATCTGCAAAGGTAAACAGTGGTTTAAGATGTTCTCCGGTAACAATCGGAGTTGCTTTTCTTGCAGCATGCACATTAAATATGCGCAGCAGCGCGCCAAAACCAGAATACGGGACCGCTCCAGCATACAACAATGTAAGTCCCATCCATTTAAACACCCCTCCCGGCTTACCAGAACCATAATTAAACAATCCGGCCTTACATATCAGCAGAAAAAGTCCAACTCCCGCAAATAAAGCAGGGACTATATTCCAGTCAAAGATACCTATAAGAATAGCAGGGACTATACTTAATTGCACAATACCTGTATCATATACCCCTACTTTGAAGATGTTTAAAAGTTTTTTTAGTATAAATACGTTGGGATCTTGCAATAAAACAAACATTTTTTTAACTTCATCGGTAAATCTGCCCGATATAAACTCAGCGCCTGCTGAAAACGATCCGATAGTACCAAAAAAGAACAAGTATCCCGGCAGCATTGCAAAAACATTCGGAATTCCTAAAATCCACATAATCGGTGTCCATAGAATTAAAAATAGAATCAAAATCATCGCTGAAAAACTAAGCTGTCTTAAAAATTTGTCTATTTTCTGATGGCGAGATATGACCGAATTTGGCGCGAAAAATATTCTTTGGAAATCTTTCTGAAAAATACCGCCCTCGCCGGTATTTTCCCAGTTATCTGGTACAATTTTATTACTTACTGAATCAGGTAACATTATCCTAGAGAGTACCTTTACCACTGCTGGGGCTGATTTAAAAATTAGCATTAACCCAAAAAAAGAAAAAAGTACCGCGCATATCTCATAACCAAGACTGCCCTCACTAAAAGACACTGTCTCCGGAGAAAAAGGAAACGCGAATATATATAAGACCCAGCCAAATGCAGCAATGCTTGAAATCACATTCCAGTATAAGCTTGCCCCCTTAAACCAACTTGTGATAGGATTAAAAGTAGCTTCAGTTGTTCCCTGGCTGAACTTAATGGTCTGAACAAAAATTTCGATTGAACCTTGCGGGCACTCTTCTCCTGGTGATTGCTCTTCAAAATCCATAAACTTGCCATGATAGTTTACATTCGTCTGAGCAACAAGATACTCTTTGCCATCAACTTGGATATATTTAAGCTCAAGATTTATCGGAACACCTGATGAAAGTTCCATTATTGTAATCGCTTCTCCGTCTACAATAACCGGAACTTGTTTATGCGCAGTACCGTCAAGTTCTATCCAGGAAGCAGTGTACTTTTCATCTCTAAGTTGTAAAGCAATTCGAATCTGTCCTACCATAATTTCAGTATTATCATCTACATCGGGATCAATTATTATTCTCTCAACTGGAAGCAATGATATATAATCTGCGCTAACCATATCTTCTGAAATGAAATGTTTCCACATGCCAATTCGTTCTAATGCCTTCATAACAATTGCTCCGTTATGGCCAGGATAAATTAATGCTCCGTAATAAGCCATTTGAGGCAGCCTGAAAGAAAAGAAGGTCCTGGCTGGGCCGCCAATTTTTTTCGTAACAACGTTGTCCATAACATTGCTAGTAACTGTGCTGTTTACAGTAAAGCCTATGGATGGATCGCGCAGAAGATGTTGTACATTTAATTCCAGAATATCCGGCTTCAATGTCCGAATATCAACCCATTGTTCACTTCCCTCAAGAGAGATATTAACTTCCACCGCGTCTGTTTCTTTATTGATCCTGCCTCCAAAGTTCCGAAGGTCTTGATAGATTTGCGCCTTTTTAGTAATAAGCTCCCTTATTATTCCGTTGGTTTCAACTTGAATCGTAAGCTGAGTTAGGATTTTCTCATCTTCAAGTTCCGCATTCCATTGATTTTCAGGATAGCTTTTATTATGTTTTTTGATATCATCTTTAGCAAGATAGTTATCAATATCTTTAATAATTCGGTTATAGAGTTCAGCCGGAATTTCGTTTTTTGTATATAAGTTCCGCAAAGCCTGCACATGAGAACATCCTGATATGCTCCGCTCTTTACGAATCTTTTTTTTAAGCTCTCTTTTTGTGATATTAGCATAGGCGCCTTGGTAAAGAAGTTCAGCCTTATCTTTTTTAAAAAAACTTTTAAAAAATATTGCCTTTAAAACATCATCTTGCTTTTCTATGTGAACCAGTGGCAGTAAACACATCGCACGGGTATAAATAACATCAAAAATATCGTCACTAATACTTCCTTCTAATTGCCCATTGAGTGTTTTCTGTCTGTTTTCTTCTCTTACCTGCCAAAATGCTGCTGCATAATATTCCGGATTTTCATACGCCTTTACCCCTGCGGTTTCCCCATAAGTTTCGATAAGTTTTTTCTTTATTTCATCGTCTATCGCTCGGTATAGAAGCTCTGGCATAAGCGTAGAATCTTTATCCAGCTGATAAACATATTCTCCCTGAAAATAATTTCTACCTCCCAAATAGACACATCCTGTCTGTTCAAAGGAGTAAGTAGAAATATGCGCAAACGTAATATCTGAATTTTTAAATGGTGTTCTTTCAAACTGATTTACAAGATCATATTCTATGCGGGAATCAATCATCTCAAACACTTTTGCCTGTTCCTGCAAAGTTAATTCATTTCCATGAACATCTTTCAACTTAAAATCAAAATTTATTTTTACGTTATTATAGGCGCTTAAATATTTCTCTTTATATGTGGCTCCGGGAGATTCATTCAATGTATCTAAAATAATGTCGTCTATTTGCTGGTATATCTTTGCCAATGCTATCTCTACGCTGCGAGCGTAAGTCAACCCGCGCTTCTGATAATCTCTAATGTCCTTATTAAGAAACAAACCAACGTTCAAGTTACTTGCCTTAGGGAATAGTCCTATTCGCCAGTACATCTGTCCTAGAACCATCATTAGGTTACGCGCGGGAAAAGCCACAAGATGCTCATCGTGCTGAATAAGACTTTTCATCCTTTCTTCAATAAGTAATACTATTTCAGGAACCAATCTATATTTCTTTGGATTAGCCAAAATCTTTTTCCAAGCGCGATTGATACTTTTTGCTCGTTTTTTATCAACAGGTGAAGCTTCGTTGCCCTTATAATTATCCCAAATATCATTACCTACTTGTTGCTTAATCACAGCAATAACATCTTTGAAAACATTCGCTGCGTCAGGATTATCCATCCTCGCTCCCCTGGATTTGCGCACAATAAAATTAATTTCATTTGGATACTGCGCGTAAAAGTATATCCTCTGGCATATCTTAAGGTTAGTCTCCTCAACAGTAAGATTGGTATCTGTCTGTGTAAAATATTTTAAAGATTGAATCATATGTTCAATACTAAGCCCCTGTCCTCCATATTGTTTAGGTAATGCTATCTGGTATAATTTGTCTATTTCAGATGCGGTCAACCCAATATAACCTAAGAAATCTTCCGAAATAATAGCTTTAGCAGCAAGGTAACCAGCTCTCTGGTTATATCTTCTGACCACCGTAATTACTTCCTTCTGAGAGGGGATAACCACTGAATTATCTTCGTTAAATACCGGAGTACTCACCGCTATCTGGGGAAATCGATCAATGCCAGCAGGTAAATTATCCCACCTTTTTTTGCTATAATTAGCGCTTTCCTTGTAGGCACCAATATCAAATGCCTTCTGCATCATAAATACAGCATTTATGCCGTAGCATACCGAGAAAATAAGCATCGATATCATAGTTACAAAGTAAGTCAAATGAATATAGAATAACGGCGTAGCTCCGCTTTTTAAGAATAAGTCAAATGACGGCCAAGCAATGTAAGTCATAGCCGAGAGACTA
Source organism: Candidatus Omnitrophota bacterium (assembly GCA_018817585.1). Classification (GTDB taxonomy): domain Bacteria; phylum Omnitrophota; class Gorgyraeia; order B26-G9; family B26-G9; genus JAHITE01. Next base: position 15,458 of record JAHITE010000058.1, on the reverse strand, counting down.
AAAGCCGTCAATAATAAAACAGCCCCATATAGTAAAAAAGAACCTGCTTTAGAGTACTTTGGTTTAGACTGTTGGTGAGTTTTTTTTTGTTTCTGCAGTAAATGTTTTTCTGGTTTTTTCTTGAGCCCTTCCGGTTTATTTCCACCTATTGTTTTGGCGTTAATTTTACATCCCGCTGTTTTTTGATAAAAATTATTCGCAAACTCGTTATTACTAATTCTTAATTCCGGTGATAAATGTTGTGGTACAGATTTGATGTTATTGTTTACAAAAAATCTGCCACCACTTGCCCAACACAAATCAAAGCTAAAAATTGCACTGATTACAATAACTGCTGTTACCTTAAAAATAATCTTTGTTACATCAATCTTTAGCTTCATTTTATACCACCAGCCTTGAAATAATACTATCTTTTATGACTGACAATTCCACAACCACATCATCCTGTTCTTGAGCACCTTGGCCCGTTATTAATTAATTCCCTCACTTCCAACCCTTTACTACAATAATACTTATAAACATTAACTAAATTATTTCATCAATAGTTTTTAAAGTTATTTAAATTAAATATTTTCAACATATTACGATGCAATATTAATTGGAGATTAAGTGTACCATAGATTTTTATTTTTTTCAATAGCAGTGCGGGGTTTCTGCAGTGCGGGGTTCCAAGAAAACTGCTGGAGTATTAGACAGCAAAGCAAATAATGAAAGAGTGTTTACAAGGTAATAGTGATCTAAAGCTTGAAAGTGTCACACTATGAGTTACAATTCACCAATAGCTAAGCAGGAATATAATTTCTGGAATCATCCGTGTATTAATGATACAATAAATCCGTTATCCGGCATAATTAAATATTATTATTTTAGGAATAAAATTAAGAGATCAGTATATATTATCCACCAAGCACGGCTTAAAAAATAGCCTGGGAATGTTTTATCCTATTTATGATTAATTTTATTTTTCACAAAAAAACTATTTTTATCTCAGGCATTGCTCTGTTGCTTTGGACTCTGACATGCCAGGCCGCGACCCTAAAGCCCACTCGATTTAAGGATGTGGTCGCGAAAGCGCAAATGCTCTCGGAAAAGCCTTTTCTTGAAACTAGCAACAATTTACCTGATGAGCTTAAAAAAATAGGTTACGACGAATGGCGGGATATCCGCTTTAACCCAGCAAAAAGCCTGTGGGCCGGCAAGCCTTTCAGCATTCAATTTTTCCACCTTGGCGGTCTGTATCAGGAACCGGTAATCATTAATTCTGTTAACAAGGACAATACCACAAATATTCCTTTTTCTCTGGATCTTTTTGACTACACTCAAAGCGCTCATAAAGGACTGCTATCAAGCAATCTGGGCTTTGCCGGATTCAGAATACATTATCCAATAAACTCCGCTAAATACGCTGATGAAATTATTTCCTTTATTGGAGCCAGCTATTTTCGCGCTCTGGGTAAAGACTTAGGCTACGGCATATCTGCCCGCGGACTGGCCATTGATATCGCTGAACTCAGCGGAGAAGAATTCCCTTATTTTCGTGAATTCTGGATAATCAAGCCTGGTGCCAAGGCCAAAGAAATCTCATTTTATGCCTTGCTGGAAAGCGAAAACCTGACCGGCGCGTATTCTTTTATTGTTCGGCCTGGTGAAGAAACACTGGTTAAGGTTAAAAGCGTGCTTTTCTTCCGCAAAAAAATCAGAAAACTGTGCCTAGCACCCTTAACCTCGATGTTCTTTTGCGGAGAAAACACAAAATCCAGAGCCAACAGTGACTTTAGACCAGAAGTACATGATTCAGACGGACTGCTGATTCAGGATACTCTAGGAGAATGGACCTGGCATCCGCTGATTAACCCGGAAAATCTTTTAATCAACAGTTTCAGCGGAGGTCAGCCTTTAGGATTTGGTCTGCTCCAGCGCGATATGAATTTTGACCACTACCAGGATCTTGAAGCGCGTTACGATAAACGCCCCAGCGTCTGGATCTGCCCAAAAAGCGACTGGGGTCAAGGCCACCTGGAACTGCTTCAGCTGCCCACTGAAAATGAATTTAACGATAATATCGGAGCTTATTGGGTTATGGATAAATCTTTTGAACCCGGCGAATCATTTGAATTTGCCTACACCATGAACTGGCATTCCGGCAACCGCAAAAAATCTGTTTTGGCCTCAGTAGAATCAACCCGGATCGTGACCAAACCCGAAAGTATTATGTTTATTATTGAATTCCTCCCAGATCCATCACAAGAGGAGTTTTCTTCTAAAGATATTTCCGCGAATATTCAAATCCTTAACGGTTACTCTGTCAAAGCCAGTCAGGTTATTGAAAATACAGTAACCCAAGGCTGCCGGCTTATAATTCATGTTGATCTTGATAAAGAAGGCATGCTTGATAAAATGCTTTACAAGCATAATCCTCCGGTAGAATTGAGGGCTTTTCTAAAAAAAGACAATCTTCCAATAACAGAAACATGGAGTTATACTTATCAGCCTTAGGCTAACCATTTGAAGGTCTTATGAAACAAACCTTGAATAACTTTGATTTCCCGATAACCGGTCAGCACATACACCTTATCAGCCAAAGGATCACTCTTTACCTGCGCCTGCTTGCATTAGACGAAAACAAGGTCAAAGCGCTCACAGAACAAATTCTCCAGAGCCTCCAAATTGAATTAAAATCTTCTGATAAAAAAGACTGGCCGGCTATAGCCTTAAAAGCCACGCTGCAAGAGCTTAAGCATAAGAACATCGCGCCTGAGACAGGCTATGATCAGATTTTCAGCAATGCTTTCCAGCCTTATCCGCAGCGCATTCCCATGGGCTATAAGGAATTCGACACTAAGAACGCTTTTTTTAAGGATAAACACTGCGCTTCAATTTTAAGGATTAGGCGCTTTTTTTTCTTCAGTATTGTTCTGATTTCAACTATGATCGGAACGCTGTCAATTAAAACAATCTTAAGCCCGAATAATATTTCCATGATTGAATGGACAATTATCGCCATCTTCACTTTTCTTTTCGGCTGGATTGCCATGAATTTCTGGACTATTGTCTTCGGGTTTTTTATCTTTCTGGGAAAACAGGACAAACAAATCGAAATCACTCCAAAGCCCGAGCCAATTCCGGACAACTTAAAAGTAGCCTTAATCATGCCTGTGTATAATGAAGAAGTGCCCTGCATCTTCGCGGCTTTACGCGCGATGTACGACACAATTAAACAAGCAGATATGCTTTCGCATTTTGACATTTATATTCTAAGTGATTCCACAAGCAAAGCCCACGGGATTTCCGAAGAAATTCATTGGGCCAGGCTCTGCAAAGATATAGACGGTTTTGGAAAGATTTTTTACCGCCGGCGAAAATTACGCATCCATAAAAAAAGCGGCAATGTCAGTGATTTCTGCCGGCGTTGGGGATGGCAATATAAATATATGCTCACTCTTGATGCCGACAGTCTCATGGACGGTGAAACTCTGGTCAGGATGGTAAACACAATGGAAAACTACCCTGAGCTCGGAATCCTCCAAACCGCGCCCATGGCGATTAACCAAACCAGCCTGATCGCTAGGCTACAGCAATTCGCCAGTCATGTATATGGTCCGCTTTTTTTTGTCGGCTTGCAGTTCTGGCAGATGGATGAGTCAGGATTCTGGGGACACAATGCGATAATCCGGCTGGAACCGTTTATAAAATACTGCGCCTTGCCGCAGCTTCCCGGCCGGCCGCCTTTTGGCGGAGAAATTCTCAGCCATGATTTTGTGGAAGCCGCGCTTATGCGCCGGGCAGGATGGGGTGTCTGGTTGACCCATGAACTGGAAAACAGCTATGAAGAACTACCCCCGAATCTTCTCCAGGAACTCTCCCGCGACAAGCGCTGGTGTCAAGGCAATATCCAGCATTTAAGGCTTTTATTCATGCCGGGAATACGCCTGGGCCACAAAATACTTTTTCTACAAGGTAACCTGTTTTACTTTTCATCGCTGATGTGGTTTTTCTTATTAATCTTAATGACTGTCAATGCCATTGCTAATTTTTCACAAAAACCAATCTATTTCACTTCAGAGCTAAGTCTTTTTCCAACTTGGAATATAGAATATCTTGGCCTTTCATCCCTACTTCTCAGCGCAACAGTCGTGTTTCTTTTTACGCCCAAAATTCTAAGCTTCATCCTTATTGTTATTGATCCTAAAAAAAGAAGCCAATTCGGTGGCGCATGGAGACTGGGAATCAGCATAATTCTCGAAACTGTTTTTTCGACAATCCTGGCACCCTTACGCATGATGTTCCACGCCTGGTATATGCTTTTAAACCTGACTGTACCCAAACTCAGCTGGGGCTCTCAGGCAAGACTGTTGAAAAAAACATCTTTTCACGAGGCCTTTCAAGCGCATTGGCCGGCAACAGTGATCGCGCTGATCTGGGCAGGAATCACCTATACGGTTAACCAAACATTGTTCTTATGGGTATCAGCAATCGTAACTCCGCTGATCCTGGGAATTCCCATATCAATCATCTACAGCTATTCTTCCGTAGGATTATTTTTCCGTAAACTCGGGCTCTTCCTAGTGCCCACTGAAACCGCTCCTTCAAAAGTTATTCAGGAATATCAATTACTGCTCAGCAATAGAGTCAGCCCCAATAGATAATCCTTTAAAAAGGGGTCACACCTATTTATTTTGCTTTGCTGACCGCCCTCTTCCTCTTATTTCAAACAATACCCCACTCGCTCATAATCCCGCTTTCCTATACCCCGAAAAACAAGGAATTCAAAAATACGGAAAATATCCCAGAAACATAGAAAAATTTGATATATAATAAAATTTACTTGGGGTAATTATCCCAAATCAGGATATAATATAAGATAGGCATGAAAAACAACACATACTTTAAAATTATACTTTTAAGCGTGGCCTGTTTATTTTTTTCCAACGCCACCCCTTGTCCCGCAGTAGAGCCTCCGGCCATAGAAAAGGCTGTACCTGCGGCAGAACAGCTTTACACTCAGGCGCAGGAATACGCAAAAAATGAATCCTGGCTGCAGGCAAAAGATGTTTATCTGAAAATCCTTAACGAACACCCCGGCTGTCCGCAAGCCGAACTGGTACATAAAAAATTGGACAACACTAACATCAAAATCATCCGCTCCGCGATACTCACTTCGGAACACGTGGAATATAAGGTAGAGCCCGGAGATACCGTAGACAAAATCGCACGCCGTTTCAACACCACCGTAGATCTGATAAAAACACTCAACGAGTTAAAAAACAATCTCATCCGCAGCGGACAAACCCTCCGCGTCTGGGCAGCCGCGTTTACCATACTTATTGATAAATCAGAAAACACCCTCACTCTGAAAACTGATGCGGAAACCATAAAAACATACCCAGTGGCTACCGGAGCGAACAACATCACTCCCGCGGGAGAATTCACGATAACCTCCCGTTTAAAAAATCCGGTCTGGTTTCACAAGGGAGAAATCATCCCCCCCGACAATCCCCGCAATGCCCTGGGGTCACGCTGGCTGGGACTGGACAACCCTCAATACGGAATTCACGGCACCATCCAGCCAGACTTGATCGGACAACAGGTAAGCCACGGATGCGTGCGAATGCTCAATAAAGATGTAGAAGAACTTTTTGACCTTGTGCCTACAGGCACAAAGGTATCGATAATCGATTAAGCCGAACCCAAAATGGGTCACCCATAATAATGACCCATTTTATTTTTTCCCCTTTTTACTTGTTAAGCTACCCTCGTCCTATTTTTTACTTACCAACGAAAACCGACGAAGCCACCACCGTTGTCCAAAGGCCTTTTTTATTCCCCTCAGCGGATTGACAACAATGGCTCGTCCGGAAAAATGTGCCGCTAGCGTGATACACTTTCTTACGCGCGTCCCAGGCCTGATCCGGATCAAAAGGTATCCCTAAGGTTGAAGCAAGCATTGTCGCCGCGAGGTCTTCCGCAAAATCACCGGCTACCCCCGCAGTTTGGCCAAAAGCGTGATGCTCCGAAAGATATCCATACTGTTTGTGGTCTTTCGGCAACGCTATACCAATTGAAGCTGAAATGAGACGGTTCGGTTCATTAGTTTCATTGCGCGCCATCACACAATATACAATCTCGCCGGCTTTCAGATGCAAAAGTCCTTCTTTTTTAGAAACTATTTTGCACATCGGCGGCAAAATGCTGGATACCTGAACAAGGTTAAACCGCTCAATGTTCGCATTGCGTAAAGCAAGCTCAAATGAAGAGAGGCGATTTTTATCCACGCCAACACCTTTTGTCAAAAACATCATCTTAGGTACCATTGTATTCTCCTTCTGTAGTTTTAAGTGTTGCGTTTCTCGCGCAACGCTAGCATCGTATAACAAAGTTGTGCCGCACCGTATTCTGTTAACACATCAAACGGCCGCGGCGCGACTTCAACCACATCCGCGCCAATAACCGACTTGCGCCCAAAAATTTCTTTCAGCAAACTGATGGCATAGTACCACTCCAACCCACCCGGCACCGGGGTCCCGGTAGCGGGCATACACGCCGGATCAAAGCCATCAATATCTATAGTTACATAAACCAGGCGGGTAGAGATTGCTTCGACAATCTCCCGTGGCTCAGGCACCGGTCCCTGACCCCATTCAAACACCGCCAAACCATGCTTACAGGCATACAACATCTCTTCTTGCGCATAGGCCCGCGTGCCCACATGGACACAATTAAACCCAAGTTCATGCGCGCGTCGCATAACAGTGCAATGCGCGTAAATACCGGACGGCGTGTCGCTATAATCACTATCATCATCCCGCAGATCAAAATGCGCGTCAATCTGAACAATCGTTACTTCACGCGGCGCGTACCGCGTTGCCAGGGCTCCAAACGCGCCAGTCGATACTGAGTGCTCCCCGCCAAGCAATAAGACAAACGCTCCCTGCGGAAGATACTTTTCATATTCCTGTTTTACTCGTGCCACCATCCTGGCGGGAGAACAGCGGTTAAGATTACGCAATTCGCGTAAAGCGACTTTACGTTCTGCCGCCGGCAAAGCCTGGCTATAACGATCATAGGTTTCCATCTGGTATTTAAGACTTTCCACAATCGCCGCCGGTCCGTTTACCGTACCTTTACGAAAAGAAGCCGTACGATCATAAGGAGCACACAAAACCACAACATTTGCCTTATACGGATCACTACAATTGATCTTTAATCCTGTCGCCATAAATATCCTTTCACCACCCCGACTCAAGCATCCGGAGTCAGATCTAAACTATTAACAAATCCTTGGCTAACCTCGCCAAGATAAAAAGCCAAACCTCAAAACCAAAGACTATTTATTCCCGGCCCTTCCAACACTTTATTTCAACATATTTTATCATTAATCACGCAAAGGATACAGAAAATTCATCTCATCACTATCATAACCCCATTTTCCTCTCCCCTGCTCTTTCCATAAACAAAAGGAGTCACCTTGACAGGCTGACCCTTGTTTTATAGCTGAAACTTATACACTGCCAATCCATTTGGCTTCCCAAGTAAGTTTATTTACCCTAACAAGGCCATCACCTTTTACTTCTATTGGTATTTTACGCTTAAAATAACAATCAACATAACCATCGAACTCCTGAACTGGAGATGCCTTCACTTCATACGCATTTTTGTAATATTGTTTCGACATAAAATCTTCTGCTATTGATTTTGCCTTACTTGCTAATCCTGAGGCAGGATACTCTGTTTGTTCATTCTCCCCTTCAATAACCTGAGCCTTCTCCCACTGTAATAATTCTTTTATGACTTCATCAAAAATATTATATATCTCATTCTTAAGCGGCTCATCATCTGAAACAACTTGCCCAAACATAACAATCCCCGACTTAAATCTGTTTTGAATGATCGCAGGAGATTCTCGCTTCAAATATTCGTTAATACTCGAAATATCCGCTTGACCATTATATTGACCTGTTCTTAATGAAAAGTTAACTCCTGCATATGAACGTTTTTCATCAATGGGTTTTGGTTTCAACATTGAAAACTGAAAATTATTCGTAAACAATAAGCCGTAATACATCCCTCCTTCATCTTTTACAAATTCCTTCTGAATTAAACTATTCTTTATAAACTCAGCAAGTGCGGGATATTTATGCGAAATTTTGTTTATACGCTCAATAACTCGGTTGAACTCTTTTCCACATATCAGTTCTTTACCATCTTTAATTTGTTGAGGCAAATCGTTTTGGCAGTAGCCGACGGATGCCAGTAATAACATTGCAGTAATTGCTAATAAAATTTTCTTCATATTATTTTACTCCAGGAATTCTTGGGTTCGCGTCCACGACAACCCAAGCGAAAAACACAAGCGATTGTTGTCGTACGGTTCACTTCAAAAAATGGCGGAGAGGCGCAGGGATTCTGGTCCGTTTCAATCGGTAAACAGCTGTTTCACCACATCTTCCACCCATAAATTCAGGGTTATTTGTTATATTCGGATTACTTTAACTATTTCTGTCTTTTAGAATTTTTTCTTATACATCTATTCGCAATGTTGAGTTATGCCAAAATTCACTTTTTTATCTGTAGCAAAAACCTGGCTATAATGTCATCAGTAATCGTATGGTTATTACCCGCTATTTGTCTTGCGACTTTTTCCGCGCTATCGACACTTAATTTCTTAATTTGACACAGCTCAATCATCCATTCAAGTCCCCACATTATCTCAATGCCATTTTTTTTGCATTTTTTTCTAAGCGTCTTTTCATTTGTCGCGCAGATTGCTTTTTCATCACGCGCCATTACAAAACAAATATTATCTTCTTCTGAAAGCTGTCCGCCATACATCTGGCCTACTTCAATAATTTGAGCTAAAGTTGGTTCGGCGAGTTTTATGCCCAAGGCCTTTGCTTCCTGATCCGTTAAATCATTAACTTCGGCCCACACTGGTAAGGGAACCCGTATTTCGTACAAATTTTGTGTTGCTAAATGAATGATCCGCTTATTAGCCTGAGCATAATCAATTAGAATATTAGCATCACAAATAAGCACTTTTTTCATTTAACAACCATCCATCCATTGATCCGATCACGCATTTGATTAACAGTTATCCCTAAAATCTCGGCCGCGCGGGAACGGGAAATCAGCTCTTTGTCATATGCCAATCGGACAAGACAGCTTAACCGATCTTCGATACAATCAATTGCTTCTAAAGGAAAAGGTTCCTTATGTCCTTTAAAATTAGACTTGTATTTAATCGCGCATTGCCCTCTAAATTTCTGCCAAATATCATTGGATGCTCTATTTTCTTTTACTAAGCGATGCAGTATTGCCTCATAACTAACCTTAAAAACACGTTTCAAATGCAATACCGCGTCAACAAAGTGAAGCCCGTTAACCTCTTTTAATCTTTTATGGAACGCGTCTTCCGGCATTAAAAAGTATCCCGCGAAAATATCCGCCTCTTTTTCTTGTGATTCTATTTCATCATATTTATCATCAAATGAATCAGGATGCATAAGAATATGTCCCAATTCATGCGCTATAGTAAATATTTTACGTTCAGTAGAAATAGAGTTGTTATTATTAATAATAATCGCCTCTCCGGATTTTTTATCACTTATTGAAAAACCCCAAAAATTATCAATATTCAGATTTAAAAAATGCAATTTTATTCCCGCTGATTCTATAAGTCCGGAAATATCGTTAATCACTTCATCTTTTTCCAGACCAAACCACTCCCTGGCTTTTTCCGCCATTTTTTTCGCGAAAGCACTCCTATCGCTAATCCCAGAGACCGCGACTTTCAGCTTTTTTTTCGGATCGAGATTAAGTAAATCCTCTAAATTATTAAAATCCCTAAGCCATAAAGCTACATTGCTTTTTATTTGCTCTACGTTTTGCCTTGCCCTTTCATTGCCTAATTTACGCGCGCGAAAACGAACATTATTCAGTTCTGGAACCGGGCGAACAATATCAAATACTTTCACTCCAAGCGCATTAGCCAAATTCTGAAGGTTTTTAACCCGCGGATCAGCCTTACCATTCTCAATATTATGATATGCCATCCGAGTTATGCCTGCTGATTTTGCCGCCGCCTCCATGGTCATACCTCGAGCCTTCCTTAATCTCCTTAAATTCACAGACAGAATTTTCGCCTGCATAAAATCCCTCCCTTTCACCACTACGCCCCCAACACAACTTTACATCTATAATAATTATATCATAAAATGTAAAGTTTGCAATATTTTAAATAATTTTGCCCATTTTAAAAAAGCTCTTTATTTTAGGTATTATTTAATTTCTGATAATGGCTTTTCTGAATTTTCCTTAATTAAAGCTTTAATTTTTGATTCAAAATCACTAACTATGTTGTCGGAATATCCCAGATAAACGTCCCGAATAATCCCCTTTTTATCTACAAAAAATGTCCGGGGCATTGAGCGATTACGGGGTCAATTATCCGAACCCAGTAAAAACTGATACTTTAACTTATCCATAGGATTTGCAATTTCTTTGTCTGCTATACCTTCCAGCACAAACTCTTCATATCTTTTACGGCCTTCTTCTTTGTCCCCGCCTATATATTCAAGCACCCGTTCACTTCCGAGATATTCAGAACGCTTCTTCGGTTCCAGCACTTCAGAATAACTACTCCACTCATATCTCCTCAAAAATGTCTTTTGCTCATTTTTACTCTTCTCTGTTACTCTCTTATCCCCTTGACCTTGATCAGATTTAAATATATATACCGGCTTAAATTCGCCTTTTTTGTCTGCAATAAAAAATGGAAGTGATTGCTCATTAAACAATAAGCAATCACTTCCACTCTAAAAAAATCCGCGCCCTCTTTTAACAAATGAACTAGCTGCCGGAAATCTTCATCTTCATTAAATATCTTCCGCCACTCTATCCCACGACTTGTCACATAATATATTGCTCCTGGATATTATATTCTTAAAGGTCTAGCCATAAGCAAATTTTATCCGCTAATAACTATTTTGTCAATAGTTTAGACCCCATGGCCTGGAAAAATTTTAGTCTAATTACTTATTAAATCATAAGCTTTTTTTTCTGTTCCTATTGTCTAAATTGATTCCTGAAAAATTATCTCGCGACCACGACTCTGCATTAATGGCAAAACAGTTGGATCAATATCAATTATTTCCAATTTCTTGACAGTCGTAGCAGGGATTGAAACATCTTCTGGATAGATGTCTTTGCCCGAAACCCCTTCAACCAGGGCCATCATGCCACTTGTTATAGATTCAGACGACCAAATGACTCCATCACCCTGAACACTTTTTTCTCTTACATAAACTCCCGGATATACAACGGTTTTAAGTTCCGGCGATATTTTAGCAATTATACGATGCACCATAATCCTATCTCTGATTTGCATTAATTCCACAAACTCAAATAACAAAAAATCCTCCGGACAGTTAAACGCCTCTTTTAACTGTTTTTTCCATTTTTCCTCGCTGGTAAATTTACCTACCACAACCCCTTCCCCTGCTTTGCCCATTATCGGCTTCAAAACTAAATTTTCTTTATCCCTAATAGCCTCTTCGTAAGTATATTCTTGCATCCCATATTTATCAGTCAGGGCAAATGTTTTAGTCGTTTTAAATATCGGTTCTTCTTTCAAATAATACCTAATAAACTTCTCAACAAAAGGGTAAATAAGCTTTGAGTCCGCCAAAGATGAGCCCGGGTGGTGTCCTAAAACAATTTTATTATTTAAAACTAAAGACATTATTCCCGGTATACCCTCTGACACCTTATTAAGACCAAGTTCCCGCATTCTTTGTGCAAAAATCGGATAGTCCGGGTCCAAAGACAGATCATATTCATTATAATCTAACAATCCTACTTTTTCCCTTGTGCCTTCCGGAGAAACAACAAACAAACCATTCCCTTCGCTTACCTCAAAGTGTCGTGCCTGATCATTTGCACTATCAACATAAACAATTCCTTTTTCATTCTGCCTCCAGCTATCAATCTTAAAGGCACGAGATTCTTTAAAAACAGGGTCATCCCAATAACTAACAATGGTGTCTTCACTTGGTAATATTGATTTTAAACCCTCTTCATAGCGTTTTACTAATAACTCATAATCAAACAATGGAGCATTGGGAAAAATTTTTAATAATTCTCGCTGTAAAGTAACTATAAATTCTCTACCCCCCAATGAACCTATGTTATCTTCGATCACATATCCATTATGATAACTTAGGTCCGGGCCATATGTAATCATAATCTGCTCCTGAGAAAGCTTGCCGACTAATTGTTCATACCCCTGAGTCCTTAGAGCCTTTCTTACAACTGATTCTGGAACTATCCCGTCTCTTACAACCTCCCAGTTGCCTGCATAAATATCTTGTAAAAATCGAACTAAGGCCTTTCCCCTCTGAAGAGTTCCTTTTACTAAATAATCCATTTCTTCTCTACTTATAATCTGAAGCAGCGGACTAATATTAACCTCCCCACTACTTGCTTGTTGAAATGCATTCCTTATTTGTTCCCATTTATCCAGAGATTGAGACAAATCATAAAATTTCGGAACAACCCAACCTTGGCGCTTTTCTTCTTGTATTTTGAGGCCACCAAACAAGCCTTTAGGAAATTCTAGCTCTCCCCTCATGCTATCAAGATATTTCTGCTGTAAAGATTTAATCTCTATGGAGATTTTCGGAGCCAACGAACTCGAGGTATTGTCCTTTTTAGCAATAATCGCACAGTTTGAAGTCCCAGCGATATTCATGAGTATAAGAATATAAATACCCACAATAATTCTAAACTTTTTTCTATTCGTTTTCATCTTTATCCTTTTTGGCTTTACAACAATACAGAAAGTAATTAAGGATACCATAAAATATTGCATTCTGCTAGAAAAAGACACACTTCGAGCATGATTTGGACTTTTGGAGAGATACCACTCTAATTTTGGGAGTAATTTATAGCCAGAATTTATTGATCATAAATACGTTATGGGGCAGAAAGGAACTAACCCTCAAAGGTATCGATAATTGATTAAGCCGAACACCAAAGGGGTCACAAAAAAATGGCAGTATTTTCCTTGATTTCTTTTCTTTCAAGAAGATTATATCAACCACCCCTAAGCCCTGTCATTTAAATAGAACCGTTGTCCCTCTTGCCCTGTTCCTATATCTATACTGGCAGGGTTTACAAGCATTGAGTAATGCTCAATGCGCAGGCGCCCTGACTCAACGCAATGATTCGAGCAAGCATGATTTAGGTTATGGGCTTAACTTTATTTTATGGGAAATGAGAAAATTCTTCATAACAAAGATGGGTTCCACCCAAGGAATCAAAACAAGCAACTCTATAGTTTTTTTTGCGCTAAAAAACTTGGCAAGCGCTTATCCGATGCTGCATATAAGTAGGGCGGGAGCAGCTATTGCTTTTAAAGATTCTGTTTTATCTGCAACCAAGCAAGCTTCTAGCGAAGATGTCGCGGCTATTGCTGCAATATTTGAAAACCTGGGATTCACTGATAAAGCCGTAAAGACGTTTAATTATCGCTTTAACAAAAATCAGCTCCGCTCTCCAGCCATTAGGCCGATTAATATCATTAACATAGTAACTTTTGTACTCCTTAAAAAAAGACAGACTTAATTGGTTAAAACCAATCATATTGGGGAATTTTAAACTTAAAAAATCATTAAATAACCGGTTGTAAGTTTTTAAATAATGCTGAATAGTTTTTTTAGGCAAGTTATCGGCAAGTATATCCGCGTATAGTCTTTGCCGGGCATCGTCAAATCCGGCATTAAGCCTCTGGCCATTATCTGCCTGAGCAGATATGTTTCTGCTCTTTTCGGCCATATCCTGTAATTTTTTATTATACGCTTCCGTCAGAGACGCGGCATTAATCCGGTATTGATACCTTCTATTGTTAACAATATAGTTAACTTCGTATTTATCGCCTTTAATTATCTCTCTGACGCCCGGGATCTTTCTTCTCATTTAGACTTAGCCCAGCTTTCAATTTCATTTTTAAACCCGCACAGTTTCTTACCTATTTTGTACAGCGGAATTCCCGCCTGCTCCCGCCATTTCTTACGCTGAATCGTATTCTGTGAAAGACTGAACAATCTGGCAATATCACCCACAAACAAAATATCCTCTTCTTTCATCAAACCCTCCTTATCTGAATATGATTATGTGGTGGAGATGTGGTGAGGGGGCTGTTTTGTTGCTTTAGAAATATCTTACATGCTAGAGTTGTGCAACGTGTTTTAAAATAGTATAATTAATATAAGGTTACTAATAAATTGAATCGGGGAAATAAATTATGTAATGAGAAACGATTTAAAGGGTATGGGTTAAAAAGAATTTGCAAAGTGTATGATTAAATGATATATTTTAATTGGGTAGATGAGGAGTTAAATGAGATACTTATTAAATAAATCATTTTCAAAAAAGCTAAAAAAAGAGCTGAAGAATGAAAAGATTAATAAAAAGGAATACATTCAAGAACTATTTGACAGTTTTCATAAGTATAAGAAAGATAATTTAGGTGCAAAGCTTTATAAAATTCGTATAGCGAGATCGGGAGAAGGAAAGAGCGGAGGGTATAGAAATATTATATTCTGGGAGCAGAGGAAAGCAGTTATCGCGGTATACATTTTTGCTAAAGGAGATAAGGATAATATTAGTAATGAAGAATTAAAGTATTTAAAAATTCTCGCACAACAATATGAGACCTTAACAGAAAAGTTAATAAACAAAGCAGTGAAAGAAAAAATTTTGGAGGAAATTCACTATGAAGAAAAAGAGAGATAAACACGAGATTCGCGATATGGTTGAAACAGAGCTTCTTGAGCTTTCAAAAGTGATGGTTGTTACAGAGTCCATGCGTAAATTTGATGAATTAAAGTATCCACGACCAAGACGATATAGAGCGAGTGATATAAAAAAGATTAGAGGGCAACTAGAGGTTAGTCAGGCTGTTCTTGCTTATATTTTAAATGTCCGAAAGACAACATTACAAAAATGGGAATTAGGCATTAATACGCCCAATGGCTCATCTGCCCGCCTCCTTCAATTGATGGAGCAAAAAGGTAAAGAAGTTCTTCAAGGTGTTTGATATTCAGGGTTGAGCTTGAGCGTTCTTGCCAAGGATGAGATAAAAAAAGCTGCTATAATAATGCCGTTTCCAAACCCGCATTGGATTGTGGTTCTTTTAAAATTACAAATTCCTAATCGCCCCGCCTAAGCGGGATAAACTATACGCTATTTTTTAAGAATCAATTTTATAACTGCGTATTCCGGTAACTTCGGCCGGTCATTACGGCTGACTTCGGCCACCTATTCCGGTCAACTTCGGCCGGCCTAAATCGGAGCGAAGCGACGATAAAAAGATTCTACTATTAAAAGAACAATATAGTCAACTTATTTGTTAGCGACAGCGCGTTTTTTTCGCATGGAATCGCCTTTGAGATTAATACTAT
>JAHITE010000057.1 GCA_018817585.1 Candidatus Omnitrophota bacterium | reverse complement strand
TATTTAGGCGGGTTTGAAGCCTGATTTTGATAGGACTGGCAAAATTAGAGATTCATCCTCGGAGCATTACAGGATGTAATGCGAGAATGAGCTAAAATGATTGATTCCGGACCACCTTTGATAATTTAAATCAAAATATACAATGGCATATTTAAATCATTTAAAACAAAAAATCAAAACTTTGCCGGATAGTCCGGGAGTGTATCTGATGAAAGACGTTCAAGGCACAATTATCTATGTGGGCAAAGCGATTTCTTTAAAAAAAAGAGTGAGTTCTTATTTTACCGGCTCACAGCAGCCTGCCAAACAAAAAATCCTGGTAAGTAAAATTCAGGATATTGATCATGTGCTGACTTTGACTGAAGAAGAAGCTTTGATTTTAGAAGCAGCTTTGATCAAAGAGCATATGCCCAAATACAATGTGGCGATCAAAGATGATAAGGCTTATCCCTTGCTCCGGCTGAGCGTGAATGAGCGTTTTCCTCGTTTGCGGATCGTGCGCCGCAAGAAAAATGATAAGGCTTTGTATTTTGGCCCCTATACATCAGGGATATTGCTTCGCCAAGCTTTAACCTTAATCCGCCGTTTATTTCCTTTGCGCGCTTGTAATGCTCTGCCGAAAACTGTTTGTCTGAATTATCAGCTTAAACAGTGTTTAGGGCCTTGCCAAGGTTATGTTGATTCCGCGGGTTATAAAAAAATCGTGGATAATTTATTATTGTTTTTACAAGGCAAAAAATCAGATTTGATTAATAATCTTTCTCAAGAAATGAAGCGGGCAGCGCTAAACCATGATTATGAAGCGGCGCTTAATTTAAGAAATCAAATCGAGAGCTTAAGCATTGTGCCGATAATTCACAAGCGGTTTAAAATCGCGGATCAGATCGCGGAACTGCAGAGCGTGCTTAGGCTGAAAAACCGGCCAATGCTGATTGAAGGTTATGATATTTCCAATATTTCCGGCACTGATGCTGTGGGCTCAATGGTTAGCTTTAAAAACGGCTGCGCGTTTAAATCCCGCTATCGGAGGTTTAAGATCAAGACAGTCAAAGTGATTGATGATTACGCGATGATTAAAGAAGTGCTCAGCCGCCGATTCAGCGGTCAGTTATTAGAAACTTTGGAAATGCCGGATCTGCTGTTAATCGACGGTGGTAAAGGGCATTTAAATATTGCTAGCCAAACGCTCAAAGAATTAAAAATCAATTTGCCGATCGTCAGTCTGGCGAAAAAATTTGAACATATTTATCTGCAGTGGCAGGAGCAGCCGATTGCTCTGGCTTTAAATTCCAAGGCTTTAAGACTGCTGGTGGCAATTCGTAATGAAGCGCATCGCTTCGCGCTTCATTATCATCATGGCCTGCGAAAAAAACAGATGCTGCTTTCGGAATTGGATTTAATCCCCGGCATCGGGCCAAAAAGAAAACAAATCCTGCTGCAGGCAATTGATAAAATAAATGCTTTAAAAGTAATGAATGTTGAACAATTAAAAAAAATTAGAGGGATTGATGGCCAAACAGCGAAAAATATCATTGAACATTGGAAGAAGTATTGATATGATATTAAACAGGTTAACTGCTTTTGAACAAGCTGTGCTCAGAGCGGCTTGTTTGATAAAGCCCGGGCAAACCCGGACTTATAAATGGATCAGCGAGCAGATTGGCAGACCGAATTCGCAAAGAGCCGTGGGGCAGGCTTTGAAAAAAAATCCATTGCCTTTAATCATTCCTTGTCATCGGGTAATTTGTTCCAGCGGAAAAACCGGCGGCTATGGCTTAGGGCTTGAGCTTAAAATACAATTACTGGAATTTGAACAGCAATTTATAAGGGGAGAAAATGAAACATCAGGAAAAGATTGTAAAGCTTAGCCGCAGACAGTATGAGCGGGTAAGAGCGCAGTTATCTTTAGAATACAGGATTGTCAGTGAAGATAAATCCACCCGGGCCTGGAATTCAACGGTTACCAAGAATATCAGTGCTGTGGGCTTATGCTTAGAATCTTTTCATCCCTTGGGTTTAAACTCGAATTTGGAAATCAGCTTAAGAGTGCCTTTTTTTCAAGATCCGATTATGCTCAAAGGCCGGGTAGTCAGGGCCGCGGAAATAAAACTCGGGGAAATTTACGGCGTGGCAGTGGCAATCACCGATATTAAGCCGGAAGACCGGAATAAACTCCAGATTGAACTTGAGCAGATTGATATCACCTGCTTGCTGCAGCAGGCAGTTGAACAAGGCGCTACCGATCTGCACCTTTCCTTAGGCCATCCGCCGCTGATGCGCAAAACGGATAAACTTCAGGCAATGGAATATGATCCTTTGGGAAAAAACGCGATAAAAAGAATGTTATTTAGTTTACTCACTGAATCAGAAATCGAATATTTTAATAAAAATTTTGAATTAAACACTGCGATTACTTTGGTAACGATCAGCGGAACTTACCGCTTTCGCGTAAATGTTTTTTTTCAGCAGGGAATTATTGAAGCAGTGTTTCACGCGATTATGATCCCTGTGCCTAAACTCAAAGATCTGCACTTGCCGAAAATTATGAACGCTTTGATCCGGGAAAAGTCAGGATTAATTATTCTTACCGGTCATGGCGGCAGTGGTAAAACAACTACCTGCGCGGCAATGATCGAGGAAATTAATTCTCAGCAGCAGAAAGTGATTACCATGCTCCAACAGCCGATTGAATATATGTTTGAGCCTAAGCAAAGTATTATCCGCCAAAGACAGATTACTAAAGATGTGCATTCCTACAGCAAAGGTCTGGAAGAAGCTGCTTATCAGAATTCCGATATTATTGTTTTAGATAAAATTCCGGATGTTCAAACCCTGGAGCTTGTTTTAGCAACAGCGCAAAGCGGTTGTTTGGTTATTCTGACAATTCCTAGTTCAAGCATTATCGCGGCTTTGAATCAGCTGATTTACGTGTTCCCCTTGGATCGGCAATATTACGCGCGCAAAATTATTTCAGAAAGTTTAAAAGCAATTATTTTTCAAAAACTGCTGAATAAAAAAGCCCAACCGGAAACTAGAATAGCCGGCTTAGAGATTTTTATTAATAATCCGGAATCAGCTAATGTGATTAAAGAGGGATTTTTTGATAAAATCCCGGGTTTGATTCAAACTGGCACTGTTTTGGGGATGCGGAGCATGGAACAGTCAATGATTCAATTATTTGAACAAGGATTGATTGATAGCAGTATGGTTGAAAACGCGGATAAATAAAATTCAAGAAAAACTAAAGCGAATAATCTGATTTAGCTGGTTTAGTTAAGCAAAAGTGAAATCAGTTTATCAAGCGATATAAAGGAGCAAGCATGAAAGGGATTATTTTAGCCGGAGGAAAGGCAACCAGATTATATCCAATTACCAAAGGGGTCTGCAAACAATTGCTGCCGGTTTATGATAAGCCGATGGTTTATTATCCGTTGAGTGTTTTGATCTTAGCCGGGATTAAGGATGTTTTAATTATTTCCACGCCAGAGGCTTTGCCGCAATTTGAAAACTTATTCGGCAATGGCAGTGATTTTGGTTTAAACATTCAGTATAAACAGCAGGATCAACCTAAAGGCATTGCCGAGGCATTTATTCTTGGCGAGGAGTTTATTGCTCAGGACAGTGTTTGTTTGATTTTAGGGGATAATATCTTTTTTGGCTCAGGCCTGGCTGAGACGCTGCGGCAGGCTGTGGCTCAGAAGCAAGGGGCTTGTGTTTTCGGCTATTATGTTAAAGATCCGGAGCGGTATGGCGTGATTAGTTTTGATAAACAGCGTGATGTTTTGTCGATTGAAGAAAAGCCGAAAAACCCAACATCGAATTGGGCGATTACCGGACTTTATTTTTATGATAATCAAGTCGTGGATATTGCTAAAAAGATGCGGCCTTCGGCTCGCGGGGAGCTTGAGATCACGGATTTAAATAATGTTTATCTAAGTCAGAAGCAGTTAAAAGTCCTGCTTTTGCGTCAAGGCTATGCCTGGCTGGATACCGGGACATATGACTCCTTGATTGATGCTTCGATGTTTATTAAAACAATTGAAGACAGGCAAGGCTTAAAGATCGGCTGTATTGAAGAAGCTGCTTACCGCATGGGATTTATTGATAAACCCAGATTACTTAAACTAGCGGATCAGATTAATACGAGTTATGGTGATTATTTAAAACAAATAGTAAATGAGGATGACTATGCCGTTTAATTTTAAGAAAACAGATATTCCGGAGATAATTCTTATTGAGCCGCGGATATTCAGCGATAATCGGGGAGTTTTTCTTGAGATCTATAAACAATCAGAATTTAAACGCTATGGCCTGGAAAAGCCGTTTTGCCAGGTTAATCATTCGCGTTCGAAAAAAAATGTTTTACGCGGTCTGCATTATCAATTAGCGCCTCAGGCCCAGGCTAAGCTGGTGCATGTGGTTAGCGGTGAGATCTTTGATGTTGGCGTTGATCTGCGCAGACATTCCGCGACCTACGGTCAATGGGTAGGAGAGATCCTTTCCTGTCAGAACCGGAAGATGCTTTATATTCCGGAAGGTTTTGCCCATGGGTTCTGCGTATTATCGGATATCGCTGAAGTTATTTATCATTGTACCGCGGAATATTCTCAAGCTCATGAGCAAGGGGTTATCTGGTCAGACAATCTCTTGAATATCCAATGGCCGATAAAAAACCCCGTGCTGTCTGATAAAGACATGGTTTTACCAAGTTTAGCTCAAGCCGAACACAATTTCTAAAAAAGCAGCGTTTAGCGGTTAGTAAATGTCACCAGGTCACCTGGGTCACAATGTCACCAGGTTAAAAATTCTTATAAAATTTCCAAAGCAATTTACAAAATAATTATTCGGGTCATGTTGACTTTGTAATTGGTGACTTTTCTTGGTTTATGTTTTTTTCTTGTGACTTTGTGTCCTGGTGACCTTGTCAGGGATTAAGCACAATTTCAAACCAGGGGCTGTTAAAGTCCTGAGTATTAAAACTAAGCTGTGTATTAACTTTATTAAATTTAACTTTCTGCAAACGTTTACCGCTATTATCTAAAACATAAACAGTCGGCGCTTTAAGCTTGGGAATTTTTATATCCAGATTAATTTTTTTAAGCAAGGTTGGAGCCGTGCCCCAGTTAAATCCGGTTTTCCCCCAGCCGC
Organism: Candidatus Omnitrophota bacterium; assembly: GCA_018817585.1. Lineage (GTDB taxonomy): Bacteria > Omnitrophota > Gorgyraeia > B26-G9 > B26-G9 > JAHITE01. The sequence goes on along the minus strand of JAHITE010000057.1, from coordinate 5,400 downwards.
TGTTGGTATTCTTGATCTCACTGAGCGCGATTAACAGAAAATGCGCGGATTCTTCAGCGGATTTTTGATCTAAAGCGCAGAGGAAAACCGCTCCGTCATCAGCTGACTTAGCAGTAATTGAACCAGCCCGCAATGTTTTATTCTCAATAAATCCGCATAAGCCTTTGATCTTGGGCGTGGCAAATTCATAATTAAATGCTAATCCGGCTATGGCGCAAAGCAGCAATTGCTGCGGATTATTGATTATCTCAAACCAATGATTAATCATATTCTGATTAATTGACTGATCGCTGCTTAAACTATATGCATATTGAAATAATCCATCCCAGTTATTATTGCCGGCAACTGATCCCAGCAAGGTCGGGCTTTCATAGCTAAATTTATTAGGAAAACAATGACTCCAGTTACTGATAAAAGGTTTGGTTTTCTTGTCTTGCGAATTTGGATCGCGGCTTTGGATCAGGCCTAAAATCCCTAAATCTTTTTCCATTAGTACGGAATTATTTTTAAGCTTAAACCCTGTTTTAGCCTGAGCTTCCTGATTAAATTCAGGATAATCCCAAAATGCCGCGGTGGATATATAATCGCAGGCTGTTTGAGCGTCGATATCCCCAGGCTGGGAATAACTGGCAATCCCTGTGATCGGCACTTTTACAGCGCATTCGGTTTTTAGAAAATCAGCCATGTTTTTAAAATAAGCAGCGCTGATTTGGGTATAAAATTCAATAATATCATCTTTCGCCTGTTTTGGATAAAGCTTGATCATTTGGGCTAATGGACGATGAAATTTGAATTTAGTTAGTTTCGCGTCATTTTCAATAATTGGTAAGGAATCAATTGGCTTTAGTTCCAGATCAGCGATATTAATCGTGCCTTTAGTTTGTCCGATAATAAAACTGACTCGAGCATTAGCGCAGTCTATCTCCGGACTAAACGGCAAAGTAATGATCTGGGGAACGGGGGAAATTTCTAATTGCTGATCCAGCCCGAGATTATCCCAGGGAGAAAATACTTGCTCAGCAATAATCCCAATCCGCGTATTCTGCTCAGCGCTGATCGTAAAACTTAAGAGATATTTTTTATTCTTAAACAAATTAAGACAATTTGCCCGAAATTGCAGATCCTGGGGATTACCAGAAATATTTCTGATTTTTATAATATTCAGATTATCCTTGGTTTTGACGTTTGCTTTGGCTTGTTTGTTTGATTCCAGGTTCCAAGTTACTTGGTTTAAAGGAATTGTCGACTGGGTATCGCTATTTTCCTGCCAGGCTGCTTTGAGTTTTTCAATGAAAGTATATTTTTTTCTTAAATATTCATTCCAGCTAAAATCCAATTGCTTAGAATAATAGCCAGGCAATGCTTTGTTTTTACTGCCAAACAAATTGCCATTAAGCGCGCTGTTTTCCCAAGCCTGGAGCAAAGAGTTTTTATCAGTTATTTCAATCAAGGCAATAGCCGGATCCTGATTGTATTTAAGCTTAGTGTATTTATTAAAATGATTCAACAGGGTAAGGGCATATTCTTTTTGCAGATCAATTAGATCATCATCAAAGATTGCCGCCGGACCAGCAGCTTGCTCGAGCAGTTCAGCATCAACAATTCCGTCAGCCTGAGTGAATTTGCGATCAGAGAGGAGATTTAAACAAATATAAATTCCTTGGGCTTTAAGCTGGCTGATCAGGTAATCCAGTTTATCTAATTGCTCAATACTTACATAGCGGGTGGTTTTTAATTGACTGTCTTTGTATTCAGCGCCAATATCTTCAAAAATTCCTTGCGGAGAAAAGTCAAAATCAAGGCCAGACAGCCGCACGCAATTAAATCCGAGAAAAGCTAAATCAGCGGCAAATTTTTTTGCCGCGGCTTTATCCGGAAAACAAGCGCTTTGGCAAAGATTTATCCCCCAGAATCTGACTCTTTGCTCATTGCCAAAATAAAAACCCGCGTTCTTAACTTGGAGAAATCCGTATTTACCCGCCGGAGCGTCAAGGCTGAGTTTACCCAGATTCGCTGCCGAGGCAGAATCAAAGCCTGAGTCAAAGCTAAAAGCATACCAATCAGGATCAATCGCGTTTTTAGCAAAAACCAAGGAACTGGTCAGAAAAACACTAAAACCAATTAATATTAATAAACTAGTACTCCCCAAAAAAAGACCCCGAAGTTTCATAACAGTATTATATCAGAAGAAAATAATTTTAGAAACACTTTTAAGCTATGCCTGATTCTAGCGCATTGGCAATTCGTTGTTTTGGCTGGCTCTTGCAATTCGGTAATTATAAGGTATACTTGATTTTCTCCTAAATTTTAGCATATACTCAATAAGACTGTCCTATACAATAACAGACTGTACATTTTTTTATACACTTTACGGGTTTTAGACAAGAAAAGTTATTGAATATTTGAGCAAAATGTGCTATTTTCATTAAAGTAATAATTAATTGCTAGATGTAACTTTTTGTAATTAAAAGTATTATGTATGTTTTAGCTGAATTGCTCTGAGTCTAAATCTAGCATGGCATAAATCGTGCTATGTATTAGTTCGTTGCGCTAACTCATGGATAATATTATACAGTCATGGACAATAGTATACAAAATACAAAGAGTTAATTCTAATAATTAATGAATAAAGGAGTAAAACATGACAGATGCCAGAATGACTATAACCGAAGCTGCTGATATGATCGGGGTTACGGCAAAGACTATAATGCGCTGGGAACAGGCAGGAAAAGTCCAGAAAGCCAAACGCGATTGGCGCGGCTGGCGGTTTTATACTGAGCAAGACTTAGAAAATCTGAAAAACTTTAAAGAATGTGTTGTTTATTCGCAGGAGGCATAGGGGGCAATGGGGAAAATGAAGCGAGTTTTAGGTAAAGCAATTGTTTTGAGTATCATTGGAATATTGGTTTATGCTAATAATGGTTTATGGGCTGCTGACGCGAGCACAACAATTAATTTTCAGGTTGAAACTAAAAGTCCTGAGAAAAAGCTTGCTAAGCCGAATGTTAAAAGCAATAAAATCAAAAAAGAAGCATACGGTGAATATACATTAGGTAAAGATGATCTGATTGAAATCAATGTGCGCAGGCATCCGGAATTCAGCGGCAGATTTATGCTGGCGGCTAATGGAAAAATTCAATATCCGTTTGTTGGTGATATTAGTTTAACCGGCATGACTAAAAGTCAAGCCTTAGCAGCAGTTGCAAAAATTTTAACCGAATACATTGAAACTCCGGAAGTAGATATTACAATTGTTGCTTATAATAGTAAGGTGGTTTATGTGATGGGACAGGTAGCAGCTCCTGGCAGATACGCGATGAACGCGGAATTCATGCCAGTCCGCGACGCTGTTTTGGCCGCGGGTTTACCGAGGGAAAATATCGCTTCATTGCGCCGGGCGGTAATTATCAGACCAATAGATGGCGAAAAAGCCGCGATCAAGAAGGTAAATTTGTTAAGTTTGTTATATGAAGGTAATTTAAAGCTAAACTATGATCTTCAATCAGGAGATATTGTTTATCTGCCTTCTACAGTATTATGGAAAGTCAGCACAGTGCTCGGACAGGTTTTGCAGCCGGCATTTCAGGCAACTTCAGTATATGATTCAGTAGATAATATAAATAACAATAATAATTAAGGCTAAAGGGTAAAAAGGGGAAAATAATGCAGTCAAATATTGTTAATTACTTACAAATATTCTTTAGAAGAAAACATCTGTTTTTGTATCCGTTTTTACTTACAGTTACTGTGGTGGTTATTTCTAGTTTTGTGCTGCCGAAAACCTATATCTCATCATCAGTGATTTTAATTGAAGAAGAGGATGTGATTAATCCTTTGATCAGCGGCTTAGCAGTTTCGACCACAGTTGTTGATCGCTTGCGGATATTAAGAGAGCAGATTTTAAGCTGGAAAAGCTTAACTGAACTAACCAAACGTTTAAATCTTGATGCTAGTATCAAATCACAGTATTCTTATGAAGAGCTGATTAAGGATCTGCGCAAAAATATCATTGTTGAATCCCGCGGGGAACAATTAGTGATGATTGCTTATAATGGGGAAAATCCGGAAACAGTGCAGCAGGTTGCCAAAACCTTGACTGATATCTTTATTCAGCAGAACGTTGACGCGAAAACTCGGGAAACTGATGTGGCCGTGAGTTTTTTAGAAGATCAGTTAAAACTATACCGCCATAAAATTAAATCAGATGAAATTAAAAATCTCCAGGAACAATTGGATCAGCTGTTAGTGGATTCAACAGTGAAACATCCCATGGTGCAGAATCTCCAGTCGCGGATTGATAAATTAAAAACCGAATTAGACAAAGATGAGATTGATGTGCGTTTACAGTCGCAAAAGCCGTTAGCCGATAAAGACATGCTTTCCTATATGATTCTTAAAGAACTGAAAAAAGGCGATGATTCAGCGGCTTCGGATTCAGTGAGTGATATGGCGAATAATCTGTCTTTAAATCTAAATAATCGCGCGGGTCTGGCTTTAGACGCGACAGTTAATGAAGATGTTTATGCCATGCTTTTACAGCGTTTGGAAACAGCGCGAATCACCCAAAAGCTCGATACTTTTAAAGAAGGTACACGGTTTACAGTAATTGATCCGCCGCGTTTGCCTTTAAAACCCAGCAAACCTGATCCAATTAAGTTCCTGATGATGGGGCTATTATTGGGCGCGGGTATTGGCTATGGTTGTATATTTTTAGCAGAAATGGTTGATCGCTCATATAAGAATATTTACGATGTAAAGGGCGAATTGACTTTGCCGATTCTGGGCGCGATTTCCACAATTATTACTGAAAATGAATTTCAAAAAACCAAACAAGGCGCCAGATTTACTTATTTAATGATGGCGATATTTTTTGGTTTGCTGATTGTCATTGTCCTAGTTTTCTCATTAGTCAGATAAAAAAGGAGCGAATAAAATGAGTTTTCTTGAATTTATAAAAAACATCCAGGATAAGCAGGCTAACGCTTTAAACATGCCTTCCTTGCCCAAAGAATTTATTTTAAAAAGCGTGGTTGATTCTAATCTAAATAATCATATTGTGGCTCATTTTGAGCCGGATTCACCGTTGTCGGAACAATACCGCCGTTTGCGGGAAAATCTTAAAACAATCCAGAAAAAAGAAAAACTTCAGACTATCGCGGTAACCAGTTCTGTTAAAGAAGAAGGCAAATCAATGACTTCTTTAAACCTGGCGGTAACTTTGGCTAAGGATGTTGACTGTAAAAGTGTTTTGCTGGTTGATTGTGATCTGCGCCGCGGGATGCTCGATGTTTCCCTGGATTTAAATCTAAAAGTAGGCTTATCTGATTACTTATATCTCGGCGCGGATGTGGAAAGTATTTTATACAAAACAAAGATTGATAATCTGGCGCTTATGCCCAG
>JAHITE010000056.1 GCA_018817585.1 Candidatus Omnitrophota bacterium | reverse complement strand
GAGCCGGTATTCGCGAATATCCGGCATAATAAAGGCCTGCGAAGATTTAGTTTTAGAGGTAAGACAAAAGTAGATATCCAATGGAAGTTATTTGCCATGGTGCATAATATAGGAAAAGTATTTCGGTATGGCCCGGGTTTTGCCTAAGCAGAAACATGCTTAGGCAAGATATTCTCTTAAAAATAGCTATAAAAGAGTTAAAAACAGGTTGTTGAACGGAATAATTTAAACTATAATATAAAAAACAGCAATAAGTTCCGGAAATATTGCTTTTAACCAGGAAAATCCCTTTGATTTTTGGCTTTTCCTACAGCTTCGTTAAGAGAAAAAAAGAATAGGAACATAAAATGAGTGGTAATGATCATAATATTCACGACTTTGATATTACATTAATTTGTGAATATTTTTCCAGTATGGATCGTCAAGGCCCAGGAAGCCAAGAAGCAACTCAAAAGGCATTAAGCTTTATTGGTGATATGCACGAGGGCTCAAGGATTGCTGATCTTGGTTGTGGTACTGGAGGTCAAACTATGGTTTTGGCTCAAAATACTCCAGGGAATATTATAGCCATTGATTTATTCCCTGGTTTTATTGACAAACTAAATGACAATGCACAAAAATTGAATCTTCAAAGCAGAGTTAAAGGCATTATTGGTTCAATGGATAAACTGGATTTTCAATTAAAAGAATTAGACCTTATTTGGTGTGAAGGAGCAATATATAATATTGGCTTTGAGAAAGGTATGAATTATTGGAATAAGTTTTTGAAAAAAGGTGGCTATGTTGCTGTTACTGAAGCATCATGGTTTATAGAGGAACAGCCTAAAGAAATTTTTGATTTTTGGAATGAGGCATATCCTGAAATAGACACTATTCCAAATAAAATTGCTCAAATGCAAAAAGCAGGCGATGTTGTTATAGCATCATTTATATTGCCAGAAACTTGTTGGATCAACAACTTTTTTGTCCCGGGGATAAGAGCACAAAAAATATTTCTGGATAAATATAAAGGTAATAAATCTGCCGAAGAATTCGTAAAATATGAAAAGCATGGCGCTGAACTTTATAATAAGTATAAGGAATATTATGGGTATGTATTTTATATCGGCAAGAAAATTTAGTTTCTGTTTAATGACAATGTTAGTAAAATAAAGACACTTGTAATAAGTCGCTGCACTCGATGTCATAGCTGTGCTGTACTGAGAGCGCAAATCATACATAAGGTTTTAGTGAATCAATATGACGGCATCTAAATGCAAAGAAAAATTGAGAAACTAGGCAGTTATTGAAAACTGAAAATAGCGATTAGCGGTTAGCGATAGTATGATTTATAAAGTTATTAAGTGATAAAGCAGAAAATGTGCTATAATATCTAATGAACCTTACACTTTTGTAGTTATTTGCTACTTTAGTTTTAGGGTAAATATTAAAAACAATGAAATAACTTATACTTAACTAAAAAGGAGGCAAAAATGGTAGAAGCAAAAGGATTAAATAAACCGGTAAAGCTGAAAAATGAGTTGGCACAATTTCTAGGGGCAAGTGAACTTCCCCGGACAGAGATAACTAAAAAACTATGGGACTATATTAAAGCAAATAAGCTTCAGACAAAGACTGAGAATGGAAAGCCGGAGAATGCTGGTAAGTTCATTGTGGCAGATGCTAAATTGCTTCCTATCTTCAAAAACACAAACTCTAAAAGCAAATCAGGTAAGGCTACTAATCTTACCGGGATGAAAGAAGGCCAGACGATCAACATGATGCAGCTGGCATCTGTTGTCGGAGCAAATATAGAATAAGCTGAATTGTTAATAAAAATTTATGTGGGAGATAGTATGGTCACCTTGATGTCGGACAAAATGGGAAATTCAGAGGCACAATACTTAATTATTTCCCTCTAACCAAAGCCGTATTGAGTTTAAGGGGGTGGCCGGAGTCCTTGGACGGTTTTATTTAAAAACTACGCAAAGTGGAAAGTGGAGGTGAGCCTGACCTGTATTGACATTGTGACCTTGTGTGGATTTTTCAGCATAGATGTTGTGGTAAAAAAATAATGAATAAATATCCAAAACGAAAAGCAATCCGATTATACACAACCAGGTTATTATTATGTAGCAATATGCACGTATGATCGAAAATGTCTATTTGGCGATATGATTGATGATCAAATAAATTTAAACATTGCTGGACAAACAATTGACTAAATATTAAAAATATTACCAGAATATTATTCAAACACGATAATTGATAATCATGTTGTCAGGCCAAATCATGTCCATGCAATCATTCAAATAACCAATCCTGTAGGGGATGACTTCTGTGTCATCCCGGATCAAAATCAAGATCAAAAACCAAATCAAATCAAATTAAATAATAATCAAAAACATTTTAACAGACGACAAATACATTCAAGGTAACGGGCGGATATAGAGATCCGCCCCTACAGGACAATTGTCATTGTCAAATATAATGATAACATCCAAAAAATATATTGACGGCGTCAAAAATAATAATTAGCAAGCATTCAATAAACATCTTTGGCAACGTAATTAATATGATCATGTAATTCAAACAACTACCTCATTGAAAAATATCCGTGAATACATTATTAACAATCCCGCAACATGGGATAATGATGAACATAATCCAAATAATAAAAACCATAACCAGTCACTACCGCAGACTGTGACCCGCGCTCGACTTCAATTTAAAAGATTGATAGCCCTCAGAGTTACGCTATGCTTTTTTTCTTTACTCATGTCATTATTATTCCTTTTATCGACAAAAAGAATAAAAAATATTATAATAATACTTACAATGACTTTAGGCAATTGTAACCAGCCGCCAAATAGCGTCGGTCGTACAGCCTGAGCTTAAATATTAGGGAGAAAATAGTAATCAAAATACTTAATAAATTGCTACAACTAACTGGCGGGTGCGCGTAAATGAAGCTAACCCTAGTAGCTGATTTCTAACGTTGGGGATGAATAAAATGAGGAAAATATGAAACAAGCAAAATTATTTACTAAGTTTGCAGTGCTCTGTGTTGCTTTATTATGCCTAAGTGGCTGTTATGAAGAACAACCTCCTTTTTTAATGGAAAGTAAAGCAGATTTTCAAAGTCCAAATGGAATTTATGAGATCTTACTTTTTGAAGGAGCAAAAGAAGCTTTAGAAAAAATAGATTGGAGTAAATATGAAAACAAGAAGATATTTTATGATGTGCAGCAAATAACTGATGGATATTTAGATAATGTTGTTGCTTCATTGGTTGAATACAAATTCCTTGAGCTAGGGGCAAATCTGCTTCAAATTAATAAAACTGAAGATAATAAGGATAAGACAGATACGGAATTAAAAAAAGAACATCCATATGATTATGATATATCTATCACCGTTCCTATAGCAGGAGTATATTATTATGAAGGATTTTTGAGAAGAAATTATGTTTCGTCCGTTATGGTAAATGTATTTGTTAAGCAAAAAGATGGGGTAGAAAATAATTTTTCAAGTGGTATTATCGAAAAGAAATTTGATAAGTTTATTCCTAGTAAAACTTTCATTGTTAGTTTATGGATTATTCTATTATCAATAATTATATTATTTTTGTTTAAAAAGGTAGTCTTGAATAATAAAAACAGATAATAAATCGCTTCAGACAAATATATTGATCTATATTCAGAAAAATAAGGAGGGGTAATGTGGAGAAAATTATTTGTTCTGCTGGTATTAAGTTTCGTAACTTGTGTGGGATTTTTAAATCTGTACGCAGATGAGATAGTAATAAACCAGGATACAAAGATAGATAAAAATATAGACTATGATGTGAGTTACGAAATTAATGAAAATGAAATTGACGTTGCGAGAAAAATTAGAATAGAGGGTTACTATACCATCGGGGATAAGGTGTTTTTAATGGTCAGTGGTTCTGGTTTTAAAGGTAAAGAAATGAGAGGCTACATATTGCTGGATTCAGTAAAATCCATATTACCCAGTGAGGGGATTGTGCCTATGCGTACAGTAATAAGCGATAAATAATATTCAATATGGGTAAACTTTGACTTTGGACGAAATGAAGAAATGCGGAGTGCCGCAATAAGCTAAACAGCCTGAGCTCAAACTTTAGCATAATAAAAAAGGAGCAAATAATGTCAGTATATTTTTTAGCGGAAATAACTAAAATAATAGATAAGGAAATGTATACCGAATATATTAAAAAAGCTAGGCTGATTGTGCTTAAATTCGGCGGGAAATATGTGCTGAAATCAGATAAATTAATTCCTGTTACCGGAGACTGGAACTTGGAACGTGTAATATTAATCAAGTTTGAAAGCAAAGAAAAAATGCAGGAATGCTTTCAATCCGCGGAATATAAAGCAGTAAAGCAGTTAAGAGTTGATTCTACTGAATCAAAAGCGTTGATTATCGAAGAATGAATGAAATGATAAACAAAGTTGGAAAATTATAAATGAATATATTTGTTTTAATCGGAATAGCCATCGGCTTATCATTAGACGCATTTACGGTCTCTGTTACAAACAGCACAATAATCAAAAATCTGGGACTTAGACATGGATTAAGAATGTCTTTGTTTTTTGGTTTTTCCCAGATGATAATGCCGATAATCGGATGGGCCGCAGGACTTACATTTAGTCAATATATTCAGGGTTTTGATCACTGGATTGCTTTTGGATTATTAGCTTTTGTCGGAGGAAGAATGATCTGGTCCGGATTAGCTAGGAACAAACGAACCGACTCAAGTAATGATGAAAATAATCAGGATTGCCGGCATTTACCAACATTGTTTGTTTTATCAATCGCGACAAGTATTGATGCTATGGCAGTTGGTTTGAGTTTTGCTTTGATTAAAATATCAATTATATTTCCTTCAATAATAATCGGAATCATTACATTTTTCATGTCACTAATCGGATATTTTATTGGCAGAAAAATCGGGGAAAAGCTAAATTTTGAATTAGATATTGTGGGTGGTTTAATTTTGATCGGAATCGGGATTAAAATTCTCTGCGGCCATACTATGTGAAATTATAGTTAAATAAAGAGCTCTGAGAGGACTTGAAATGAAAAAATATTTATTAATGCTGATACTTATCCTAATCCCAAATTTTTCATTTGCTTGGCAGACTATTCCTGCTGAAAATCTTTATAGGCTTTCTGAAAATGAGCAATATTTATTGCAGATTATTCCGATGGCTGAATCTGTTAATAATCTTTCACATAGGCTTGAACGTGATGAATTGACTGTGATAGTATACGAGAAACAAAGTAAAAAAAATAAAGATATTGCGGAAACGATCTATTGGTGGCAGGAAATATCATTTTTCCGGATTAAGCTTCCGGATACGGTTAAGGATAAATTTGCTGAAGCAATTCAGGCGATTATTTCTAATGATGGGAACCGGATAATAATCCGATCTTTGGTAAACCCGATGGGAGCAATAAATCCAATCAATGAATTATTTATTTATAATAGAAAGGGAAGCCTTTTAAGGAACTTTTCAAAAAAGGATATATTTGATCTGGAAGGGACATTTTTCGGAGAACAAGGCTTATCCTTGAAAATAGATGAAGGAAAGCATCAATTAAACATTAGCTTGGATAATAGCAATAAAACAATCAATTTAAAAAGCATGAATATGAAATAAAAATCAAAATTGTTATAGGTTTTAGAGCTCAATATCTTAGCGAGCTTAAACATTGTAAGACAAATAAAAAGGATTATCAGATGAAACGTGTTTTAATAATATTGATCTTTGTTTTTCTGGCGGGATGCGGAAAATTTGAAGGAGGAACATCGAAAAACCTGCAGGATGACTTTGATAAATTCAGAATTAATGATCTGAAATATCTTTATTCTCTAGCGCGAGAATATAAAGATAAAACCGGCTATTTCCCCTTTGAGCAAGAGAGCAAGGATGTTCCGATAGTTGTGGTGTTTGAATCAGCTAAACAGGCTGCCTATCATAAAGGCAAATACTCAATTATGGTTGATCTGGAATCAAGGGGACAATCTGTTGCTCCCAAAAAAATAGAAATAAAAACATTTAATGAATTCTATGCAAAAGTAGAAAATGCTTTGCTTCGAAAAGTAATTAGAAAATTCGATCCGCAAAAAGTCTCTGTTAAAAAACCTTGCGTATATATATACGTAGTCTATAAGAATACTATTGATATCTCAGTTTTTTTGCATAACGCTTTAGCTTTTACCCGAAACCTTAGTCCGTTTAATAATAAACTTGCAATAACCAGTTATTCGGATTCTTACCCTGATGTTGGGTTGTGGAATTTAAATGAACTTGAAAACCTGGCAGATTATAAAAATTTTATAGCGATACCCTTAAATAAACCAGGATATGATAAGATTTTAGAGCAAGAACATAATCAAGGCATGCCGGAACTTAAAGGGAAATCAATATGAAAAATGTTAGAAAAGAGCTTTTATTTATAGGTACTTTGATTGCTGTTTTAAGCATTGGCGGACTGGTTAATAATTATTTTTTTAAAAACGAAGTAGGTTATTCTAGAATCGGTTTTCAGCTTATAACTATTCTTATCTTAGTTTCTGGATTTATCGCGTATCCTTGGAGAAAAAAGCCTTGGACAGATTATGCTGGCGCGCATACTTTATTTTGCTTATTGCTTTGGATTGGAGGCATAGAACTTGTTCATTGGTATTCATCGCCAGTAAAACATTTATACTATCTTTTTAAAGGTTTAATAGTAATAATCGCCGGAGGATATTTAATTGTCCAAAATTATAAAGGAAAATACGTGGAATATTTTAGGATCAATACGACTTTTTTAAAGGAGAAAAATGATTAAACATATTGTAATCTGGAACTTAAAGGAAAATGTTAATGGGAATTCCAAACAAGCTAATGCTCAGATGCTTAAAGAAAAGCTCGAAGTATTGCAAGGCAGGATTCCGGGCTTGTTAAACATAGAAGTAGGAATAGATTTTTCTTTAACTCTTAATAGCGGCGATATTGTGCTTTATTCTGAGTTTATATCAAAGGAAGCGCTTGCTGAATACCAAATTCATCATGAACATAAGGCTGTTGGTTTGATTGTTGGTGAACTATGTAGTGCCAGACATGTAGTTGATTATGAAATCAATTAATAAAATAAAGTTTGATCATCTAATGGAGAAGTTAATGTCTAAACAAAATAAAATCTGGTTTAATGCTTACAGCCGAACCCTTTGGATACCGGTTTGCTGGCAGGGATGGCTGGTAATTCTCGCATTCTCAGCTGCAATTGGCGCTATATATGTGACAAATAAAGTTTCAGATAATGTGCCGTTTAATTTTGCCAAGCATTGGCCGATATTAGTCGAGATGGCAATTGCGTTTATCACCGTAAATCTTATCTCTAAAGCGCATATAAATAAAAAATACTAATTTGCTGTGAATAAACTATAATAAACAAAAGAGATTAATTTCGCATAAAATAACCAAATGCTGAGGTACCAATGAACAATCAAATAAAATGTCCTAATTGCGGACACAGCTTTGATGTGGAAGAAGCGCTTTCCGTCAAACTGGAAGCGCATTTTAAAGCAGAATATGAAAAAAAAGCAGCTGAACAGGCGGATAAATTCAATCAGGAAAAAAGTAGGCTGGAAGCGGAAAAACGGTTGTTTGCTCAAAAACAAACAGAACAGGCTGAACTGTTTCAGTCAGAACTGGCCAAACAGCTAAAACAAGAAAAAGCCAGGATTGAAAGTAAAGCTTTGGAATCAGTTGAACAGCAAATGAAATCTCTGCGGGAAGAAAATGATAAAAGAAGAGCTGAGAATAAAGCTTTAAAAGAAAAAGAAGTTAGGTTGTTAAAACAAGAAGCGGAATTAAAAGAAAAACAGGAAGATCTGCAGCTGAGTATGGAAAAGCAGATGCTGGAAAGACAGAAAGAGATCGAGGACAAAGCCAGGGCAAAGGAAAGAGAAAGTTTTGAACTGGAGAAAGTTAAACTGCTTAAACAGCTTGATGATCAAAAAAAGCTGGCTGAAGAAATGAAACGCAAAGCCGAACAAGGCTCTATGCAAATGCAGGGAGAAGTTCAGGAATTAGCTTTAGAAGATTTGTTATCCCGGACTTATCCTTTTGACCGGATAGCGGAAGTGCCCAAAGGCGTCAGAGGCGCAGACTCGATCCAGACCGTTGTCAATGCTCTGCAGCAGGAATGCGGTTCAATTGTTTATGAAAGTAAAAGAACAAAAAGCTTTGCCAATGATTGGATTGATAAGTTAAAACAAGACCAGATTACCTGTAAAGCCGATATCGCGGTTTTGGTAACTGAGTCATTGCCCAGTGATATGGATCGTTTTGGCGAGAAAAATGGAGTATGGATCTGCGGATTTAATGAAGTTAAGAGTTTGTCTTTTGTCCTGCGGGAAATGTTGATCAAAACTCATTCTGTGAAATTAGCCCAGGAAAACAAGGGCGATAAAATGGAATTGCTCTACAGTTATTTGACGAGTAATGAATTTGTCCAGAACATTAAAAGAATCGTGGAAAATTATGATGAAATGATCCTTCAGCTGAATTCTGAGAAAAAAGCGATGCAAAAGATCTGGACAATCAGGGGAAAACAGATTTGGGTAGTGCAGGAAAACATATCTGCGCTGTTTGGCTCAATCAAAGGTATTGCCGGCAATTCACTGGATACAGCGGGGGTATTGCAGTTACCGGACGCGACTGTTGATTGAACTTAAACAGGCTAGAACTTTGAATAGAATAAAACTTTATGTTTAAGGGCGATGAGATTAACGGTAAATATTCTAGTTTTAATATTTCTCAGTATGAACAGCTAATCTATGAACCGCGTTTTCCTGTTTAGTTTAATCCTAAAAAAGACAAGGATAAAATCAAAATAATAGGTATAATTATTATTCTAAATTAATGGAGACGGAAATAAGAAAGTTAATATTTTGCTTAATGTTTCCGCTTTGTGCTGCTTCAATCTGTTTTGCGGACGGTATGATTGATCCTGAAAACCAAATAGTTATGGATTCTGATCACCGAGATGAGTAGGGTGAAGTGTGACCTGATTACAGGGAATTAAAATCCTAAATTTTATAAAGCTTGCCCAAAGAGTTCGGGATACCTGATTAAAAATCAGGATACAATAGACAGTATATTCATTGCTTTATTAATCAGCCCGGACATGTTAAAATAATAAAAAGCGAATTTTGATTTATATGCTTCAGAATGGGCTTAATATTTGTCTGTCTGTGATAAGATTAAGCTTGCTAACTTGATTCCGATGCTGAGTGAAACAAGAAAAGGAAGCAAACTATGGATATAGACAAAGTTTTAATAACTAAAATGATGTGGACAGTGCTTTTTCTTTTGGGCATATTTTTTATGTCTGTGCTGACTAAGACCAAGGTAAAGCAAATTCAGGAAGAAAAGCAGCTGGCGAAAAGCCGTTATTATACAATCAAGCGCTTGGTCAGTATTTTTTCCGTGATGCTCGCTATTGTCTTGATGATTGCCCTCTGGGGTATAAATATCAAGCATTTATGGGTAAGTATTACCAGCGTTTTGGCGATGATTGCGGTGGCGTTTTTTGCTGTTTGGAGTTTAGTGGGCAATATTCTGGCGGGGATTATTATCTTTTTTACTGAGCCGTTTAAAATAAATGATCGAATTGAAATTCTTCCGGAAAATATTAAAGGCAAAGTGATTGCGATAAATACTTTTTTTACTCTGATCCATGATGAAGAGGATAATATCATTAATATTCCTAATTCTATGGTATTTCAGAAATTTGTCAAACGGCTTAAACGGAAAAAGCATCATGAACCGGCTTGAATTTATGATTGAACTAAACTGATTAGATCTGATCTCTTCGGTTTAAAATGTGAGAGGTGAAATATGAAAGTCGTAGCAATTAATGGAAGTCCGAGAACTCAGGGTAATACTCACGAATTAATCAAAACTGTTTTTGCGGCTTTGGAAATAGAGGGGATTGAAACGGAAATTATTCAGGTCGGAGCCAAAAATATTAAAGGCTGTATTGCCTGTTATAAATGTTTTGATAATAAAGATAAAAAATGCGCGATTAACAATGATATTGCTAATGAGGTGATCTCTAAAATATTGTCAGCAGATGCCTTGATTTTAGGCTCACCGACTTATTTTACGGATATTACGGCTGAATTAAAAGCTTTGATTGACAGATTAGGTTTGGTGGCAATTGCTAATGGCGGATTATTGCGGCATAAAGTCGGAGCCGCGGTAATTGCAGTCAGAAGAGGCGGTGGTATTCATGCTTTTGATACTATCAATCATTTGTTTCAAATCAGTCAGATGTTTATTGTGGGTTCAACTTATTGGAACTTGGGTTTTGGTCGAGAAAAAGGCGAAGTATTAAATGACAATGAAGGTTTAAACAATATGACTAATTTGGGTCAGTCCCTGGCTTTTTTACTGAAAAAACTAAAAATATAGAAATAAGGAAAATTTTATGTCAGAATTGCTGGTTAAATACAATCAGCTGATAATTTGGTGGGGGACGCATGAAATTAATGGACTGCATCAAAATGACTTTATCATGGCAGCAAAAACATATGGTTTAATCGTTTAACAAAGGAGGATCGATGAATTGGTATTTGGCTGTATTAAAAAAATACGCGGTTTTTCAGGGCAGAGCAAGAAGAAAAGAATATTGGATGTTTTTTTTGTTTAATATGATCATTGCTTTTGTTCTGGGACTGATCGAGGGGCTTTCGGGGATTAATCCTAATGGGGGTCAAAGTATATTAGCGGATATTTACCAACTGGCGGTTTTAGTGCCTTCAATTGCGGTGGGCATACGCCGAATGCATGATGTAAATAAAAGCGGTTGGTTTATGTTAATACCAATATATAATTTAATTTTAGCTGTCACCTCCGGCGATGCTGGAGAAAATAGATTTGGAGCGGATCCATTGGCAGAAACAGTAAGTTGAATTTTTTTAGGGGGCATTATGAAAAAAATAATTATTGGATTAATTTGTCTCGGGTTTATTCTGGGAATTGCTGACATTAGTTTTGCTGAATCCTGGAACGCAAGAAAAAATAAAGTAAAACAATTGTTAAAGAAGAACAATCTGGTATCTTCGGACCGTTTTGAATTGGTTTACGCTCAGAAAATTACAGACCGGATGTCCAATCATTTTGTTTATATTCTTCAGGATTCGCAAACGGGTATGGAGTATTTAATTTATACAGTTGGCGATGGAAATTCGACAATTATCAATAATCTGGCGATCAGTCCTTTGCTGTTGCCGCAGCCAGGCCAGACTCCGACAATTAATAAAATCATTACTCAGACCAGCATGGATGATGATGCTGATTCTGATGAGGATGAAGATACTATGGATGAGCCAAAAGATAGTGAAGAAAACGATGATCAGGATAAAACTGAAAAAAAGATTTAATTCTTTAAGTAAGCTGTTTAACGCTAAGCAGCTTAAGGTTAACTGTTTTTATTCTTAAACCAGGAGGTATGCGATGAGTTTGGATACTTTGCGGCAGATATTAGGCTGGTGCAGTATTATCAATCTGGGTATTTTATTCTGGTGGTTTGCGCTGATTGCTTTTGCCGGGAAATGGGTATATAAAATTCATGGCAAATGGTTTAAAATGCCGGAAGAACAGTTTAATGCGATTCATTACAGCGGAATTATGTTTTACAAGTTAACTGTATTTATATTGTTTATTGTCCCATATATTGTTTTAACGATTATCCGCTAATTTTAATCAGGGTTTATTATGGTTTTAGATCGGAAAAAACTGGCGCTGATCCATATTATTAAAAAAAATCTAGGGCTAAGTGATGAGCTTTATCGGGAGATTCTTTTTCAGGCAGCTGGGGTAAGAAGCGCTAAAGATCTTAATGAACAGAGCTTTCATAAGCTGATGAAGCATTTTGTGCGCAGTGCTTATTATCAGAAGGATCCGAATGGAATAACTCTTAAGCAAAAGATGTATATCGAATATCTGGCTGAGAAAATTGAGTGGACGCAGGAGCATCTGATTAATTTTATCCGCAAGTATTATCACAAAACTGATCTTGATCATTTAAGCCGAAAAGATGCGGCTAAGACCATAGAGGCATTAAAAAATATACGCTTTCGCCAGGGGTAAAAAT
>JAHITE010000055.1 GCA_018817585.1 Candidatus Omnitrophota bacterium | reverse complement strand
ATACCATTGATATGTCATTGGATCACTGCCATTTGCCGTAACATTAAAAGTTGCACTCTGACTTTCGATAACTGTAGTATCTTGCGGCTGCGCTGTTATACTTGGCGCTACACCAACACCTCCACCGCTGCCAAAAAATATTCCGCTGATTACCGCGTTATCTGTTCCTGTCTGAATAACCCGGATAATTACCGGGCCGCTGATATTCCATACCAGATATACTCCATTTGTAAACGCTGTGCTTAATTCCTGCTGATCTAATACCGCGCCGCTGGCCGCGTCCAATACTTCTACTCTTTGCCGCCGCGCTGTGGAATGCCAGTCTAGACAATATATCCCCACCTCATGACTTTGCCCATCGGTTATGTTTACATTTATATCAAAACTCCCTGTCCTATACCAGCACCCGGCGATCCGGTCAGGGCCTCCGGCTTTCTCAAGCGCAGCGATCTCACTGCTTGCTCCGTCCCATACCCATTGACTGCCTGTACTGCTCACATTTACATATCCCGGATAGCTTATACTATCACCAATTACATTATATCCATCCCCGCCATATGTCCCAATCCAGTTCCCTTGGGTTGTCGTATCTTTGACAATAAAATCTGCTGATCCTGGTGTAAGACTATTAACTAAAATATTAACATAGGCCACTTCTGATTCATCAATACCATCAGAAGCTTTATAAGAAAAAAGATCATTACCATAATAATTCTGATTAGGAGTATATATTAAATCAGGGGCTATGCCGCTTAAAACTCCATGCACTGGCTGTGTTAGCATAATATATTTTAAAGGATCCTGATCTTCATCCTCTACAGTCAAAGAAAACTGTTTACTCTCATCTTCCGCAAGCTCAATTAATTGATCACTCGCGACTGGAACCTGATTTTTACCACTAAATACCTCTGATACGTAAACTGCTGGTAACACATTATTCAAACTCACCCGATAAAAACGACGAAATGTTATGGGTAAACTTCCAGTCTGACTTCCATTATCAATCCAAACAGTTCGCCCCAGAGAAGAAGCTTGAACTTCAGTTGCCGCGTTCCGCCAATTTAAATTATCTTCACTGCATTCCACAGTATAAATTAATCCTGGATATCCATCCCAGCTTAAGGTTACAAAACCAGTTAACTTGTCAAATATAGCATCTGGATGCCATAACTGTTTATAAAGATCATACGCGTTTCGAGTCTGGCGCAAAAATGGACTCTGAGTTCCATCTCCCTGTGAGCAAATTCCAAACCATTCTTCATGAGAAAAATGATCCGGCATTATTCCCCAATAAAATTGCGGCGCTATTTGCTGTACCCAAGGAGAATCATATTCACTCTGCGCTTTCCACCATTCATCTGTCCATTCAAAGATAACTCCACCTAATAAATTTCCTTCACCAGGAGTTGTGCTGCCATTATATGAAATCGCTTTCCAGCCGCCAAAATGATGTGTTTTCTGCTCTAATTCATTTACTCCCTGATCCTGGTGATAAGCATCCGCGCCATATTCAGCTATTATTAATGGTCGATCAATTTTTTCCTGCGCTTCCCGTAAATATGAAACTCCCACTCCAAAGCGGTCTGTATAATGATTAGTCGCGATAATATCTAATTCCAGAGAGTACTGCGCAAAATATTCCACCAGTCCTAAGTTTAAATTTCCCACTGCCACTGGATGATCAGGATCAATTTCGTGGATCATCTGAGCAACCTCATTTAAAAACTCCGCATATGCCTGCGGTTCTGTAGCAGCATTTGTCCGGGTAGCATTAATCCCAGTATATTCTGAAGCCATATTATTTTCATTACCCAATAACCACATCAATACATAAGGTTCATCTTTATGATCTAATACCATTTGACGCACAACTTCTTTCATTGCCGCACAATGTTCTGGATTGGTATAGTCAGTTCCGGTTTCCCAATCAGCACCTGAGCCAATAGTATAACCGCCAAAAAAATCTCCCATCATTACCATTATGCCGTATTGATTATATAATTGACGCAATAATGGTTTATTATATTCTTCAGGCTGATAGGTTTTATTATCTTCTCCGGCATAATGAAATATTCTGATTGTATTACATCCCATTTCTTTTAAAAGCTGGAAATCTCCGATTGCCGGTTCATCAACATCGCGCAGATTATTACGGTTTGTATCAACCCATGCTTCCTGCGCAGCATCAATCAATCCATTATCATTAGTATCCAGCCATTGCCAGGCAGTCTGGTCATCAGCAACCATCCCCACCTGCGTAGGAGAATAAGTAATCCCTTGGACACGAAACGGTTTATCATCAACCCTCAGCTGCCATGAATCATCAGAGCGCTTAATTACTTTTACCCTGCCAGTTCCGCGGACATCAAAATCAGTAGCTGTTATTTTTTCTACTGATCGATCAATTCTATCCTGCAAAGTATATGCCGCAAACTCCCCTGCACTTGCTGTAAAAATATCATCATTTGGATCACTATCATATCCATTTTCAATGGTAATCTTAGCATTGACTAATTCATATCCTATCTCCGGATGTTCTGTAGTTAAACGGCTAATAGCATCTATTGCTCTGATACCCGGATACCAATAAATATTTTCATATGGATTAAAAGCTTGAGTATATGGAAAGTGAACAATCAATGCTTTATATGCTTTAACTGCATGCTGAAATTGTCCGGCATTTTCTAAAGCCAGAGCTGTATAGAATAGTTTTTCACCCAGCTGAACATTAATAGCAGTTGCCCATTTAAAAAAATCTGCCCATGGATCATCACTGTTCACAAAACTCCAAACATCTCCATCCAGTTTTCCGCTGGATAAATATTCCTGGTATCTGGGATTAAGTAATACACTTTCTGAATTTGGATATATACCTTCTCCTACTGCTGCTGCTAAGCCCACTGGATTAGTTATTTCATAATTATATGTTGAGGTGCTTTGATTGGAAAATATTCCATAATTTTCATAGTTAACCGGAAATTCAGTGCCAGGATCTGATAATCCATAAACAGTACTTGGAGTTAAAAGACAAACTTTGCTTGTCCCATTTAATGTCCCATAACAAACAATCTGTCCTTTATCATTTATTGCTCTGGCTGAATCTAATATCCATCCAGAGTTTGAGGGGATTAAATCATTAAGATTTTCTATTATGCCATTTTCATATATTGCCGCATGTCCATTTAAACTGCCGACAACTACATCAAAGTTATTATTAGATTCAGCAGAAAAATCTAGAAGCACATAACCATTTCCTTGACTTATAAAGCCATCACCTACTATTTGTTTATTATCATTAATATCTGATATTGGAAGATAAACAGGATACCAACCATCAATTTTGGGTACAGGGGGCAAATTATCCCCAAAAATCCAGATATCACCAGTTGGCCCAAATATAGCTGGAAGGACTATTGAATTACCTATAATATCACCAATATCATTAGTAATACGAGCCCTATAATATTTATAGCTCGCAGGAGAGCTGAGACTTGGAGGAATATAGTCAGGAGCCTTGACAAAAATAAAAACATTATTTTCCCAATAACCCACACTTCCCCATAATTGATCTTCTAACAAGACTCCTCCATATACTTGCCCTTGTTCATTTATATCTATTGCATAACAATTATAATCTGATCCATCAGTAGGTAGCTGTGTTAGGGCACCATTTTCCCATAAAAAAGCTTTTTCACTTACAGCGGAAATCCCAAGAGTTCCTGCAATTTGCCCAGAATCATTAATTCCACAAGCTATTCCTTGTTCATAGCTTAAGACATTTACTTCCCCATTTTCCCACAATGCCGGCATGGAATATAAAGAACCAACAATCTGTCCATTATTATTAATATCCACCGGATCCCAGACCCCTAAATCCCGGATTTCGTATTCAGCAGCAAAAACATTCACATTAAGTAATAAAAGAAAGGATATAATTGCAGCGGTAAATATATTGGTTTTCATAGGTATTTCCTTTATATTTATAAATAATGGGTTAAAAAAATTGCCATGGAATATAGCTTTCCATAGCAATGCGTAAAGTATATCTGTTTTTTGCCAAAATTGCCAGTTTTTTACCAGTAAAACATTGAATACAGCTATTGCCTATCAGTTAAAAATATTAGGCTTTTATACAAATACATCTTCTTTCAATATCCCATACTTAGAAAAACAAACCCGCAAAGTCATTAAAATCGTCAGAAAAACACTAACGATTGTACTGGTGACAATACCGATCATAATCATAATCTGATATTTAATCGCCACTTCCGGACTGGTTCCGCCAAGGATAACCCCAGTCATCATCCCCGGCAAAGCCACTATGCCCATAGTCGCCATTGCCGCAAGCGTAGGTTTTAACGCAAGCTGGATACTTTCTTTTAAATATGGCAGTATCGCTTCATTAAAACTTGCTCCCAGCGATAATGTGTATAAAAATTTCTTCTTATCTTTTTTAATAGAAGTATAAAAAGCCGTGATTCCCACAATATTTCCCCGCAAAGAATTACCTAAAAGCATTCCGCCTAATACAATTAAATACCTTGCGTCAAAAACATAATCCAGTCGAATTACCGCGATATTCAGAAATAAAACAATGGTAAAGGTGGCTAAAGAAAAAGAAATATACGCTGGGACAAGCACCTTAGACGCTTTCATCGCTGAACCGCGGATCACGCTAAAAACCGCTGCCAGGATCATTACCGCCAGCCAGATAATATTCAGGATTGTATTATTCCAAGTAAAAAGATATTTCAGGAATATTCCGATTAAAACCAGCTGAATTGACATGCGAATAGTGGAATAAATTAAAGATCTGATCAAGCCAATTCCATAAACCCGGCTTAAGACTATGGGGACTGTTAATAAAAGCAGAGCTAAAAACAATGAGAAAATGGAAATATCTACTGTTGCCATGACTTAGCCTCTAAATCAAATACTTTTACTTTTGGGTTTTTCAGCCAAACAGAATCATGCGAAATAGCAATAACTGTCCATTCCTTATTTTTAATAAAAAAATCAACTGTTTTCTGTTTGAGATGCGCATCGAGAGCTGAAGTGATCTCATCAAAGAGAAATACTTTTCTGTTCAAAAGAATAGCTGTAATTATTGCCAGCCTCTGTCTTTCTCCGCCAGATAGTTCTTGAGTATCCTTATCCAGATCATCTTTACTTAATTCAAAATATTCCAGCAGTTCTTCCATTTGTTTTTGGCGAAATGCTTGCTCAGCATTAGCCCTAAAAGCAAATACTGATGTTATCCAGTCAATCGCTTTGCCTTGACCTAGACTCACATCCTGATCAATAAAAGCTATTTGCTTGCGAATATCCCAAACTGTTTTCTGATTAACCGGGATATTATTAAAGTGAATTTCTCCTTTATACTCTGCGATGAATCCCAGAAGCAAATAAAACAGCGAGGATTTACCCAAACCGGATTTCCCGAGGATTGCGACTTTATCTCCTTTTTCAATATTAAGAGACAATTGCTCGATTACTTTTTTTTGATTATATATTAAATTGATTTTTTTAAAATTAATCATATCATTTTTTAAAGGATTTATTTTTCACTGTTTAAAACCATGGCCAGATCGATCAAAGCCAAATGACTATAAGCCTGAGGAAAATTACCCAGCAACCGTTTGCTCTCAATATCCAGCCCCTCGCTAAAAAGACCCAGATGGTTGCTATGTTTTAATATATTATCAAACATTTCCACTGCCAGCTGCTTATCTCCGATTCGATAAAGACTTTTTATCATCCAAAAAGTACAGACAAGAAAAGCTGATTTTGGTTTACCAAAATCATCCTCATTGATGTATCTGAACATAAGTCCATCTTTGCACAAATTTTCATATGTCTTTTTTACTGTGCTTACATAACGCGAGTCTGAGGCATCAATAAAACCATAATGCTCCATCAGCAGATTTGACGCGTCACAATTAGTTCCATGATAGCTTTGCGTGAAAAATCCCAATTCTTCATTCCAACCGTTTTTCAGTATATCTTCTTTGATTATCCGGCTGTGTTCTTCCCATTCTTTGGCATAATCAGCTTTATTGAATAAACTCGCGATTTTTGCCCCTCGATCAAGCGCGACCCAGCATAATACCTTTGATAATGTAAAATGTTGCGGATTGCTCCGAAATTCCCAAATACTTTGATCCGGCGAATCCCAGTTATTTATCACATGACGCGCTAAAGTCCTTACCACAGTCCAAAGATCTTCAATATTATGCAATGCATTATTTCTATATAGCAACAGATATTCATATATCATATCCATAAGAACACCATAGATATCATCCTGCTTTTGAATATAAGCCGCGTTCCCAATCCTCACTGGTTTAGAGTTCTGATATCCTGCCAGCCAGCTTAATTCTCGCTCCGGTAATTCTTTCTGTCCATTAATTCCGTACATTATTTGAATCTTTTCATCCTTATAGGGAATTATATTAAGAATAAAATTAAGAAAACGCTCCGCGACATTAACATGCCCCAGCTGGTTTAAGATCCTGATTGTCATCGATGCGTCACGTATCCAGCAAAAGCGATAATCCCAGTTGCGTACGTCTTTGATTGTTTCCGGAAGACTAGTTGTTGCCGCGGCAAGAATAGCTCCAGTATTTTGAAAAGAAAGTAGCTTTAATACTAAAGAACTTCTCTGTATTTCCGCATTGTATTTGGAAAATTGATTGCCCATAGATACCCAGGACATCCAATACGCGCGTGTCAATTCTAATTCCAGTTCTATATTATCCATATCCAATGGTACTATTTTCTGATTATAACTTAAGTTGCAGAATTCATTTTTTTCCAGCGTATAATACTGTCCATTATTAATAACTTCTAGCGGAATGCTGGAATAAAGATAGATCGATTCATACGCTCCTTTTGCGGAATAGCTTTTTAAATAATCTTCACTCCTTATCGTAATTGTCGGGAATTCCCCATAATTGATCTTTGGGTCATAGAAAATTTTAAATCTCGGCTTACCACTTATGAGCTTTAATATCCTTATAACATCAGGCGGATTATGATAACTCCCGTTATAATCATGATAACGAGGCATAAAATCAATTAATTCAAACGACCATTCTTTTCCTTCAAAAATTGTCGAAAGAATATTTGTTCTGGGTATATACTGTTGCAGTGTAGCGCATTGCCCCTCAGGCACTATCGCGAAACAACCGCCTTTTTTATCATCTAACATTTTCGCGAATATTGATCCTGCTTCAAAATTAGGCAGACAAAGCCAATCAATTGAACCTTGATTGCTCACAAGGGCAGCACTTTGGCAATTGCCGATTATTCCATAATCATAATTATCCATTTTTAAAAATTTTCCTTTTTAGTGAATTTTAATAAGAACTCCCTAAATAAAATAGGATCGGCTATCTTATATCTCGCGAATGTTTCATCTAATCCAATTTTAATAGAAACAATCCTAGCATCATTGATCTGAAACATCGTTTCATCGGTCTTATCATCACCGGCGCAAACAATAAGGTCATAATTATTTTTTTGCATAAAATGACGTACGGCAAACCCTTTATTAATTTGACTAGAACTCACCTCAACAATGTGGTTGCCTTGACTGACAACCACATTTTCATTAGTCAAAATCTCAAGCAGATTGCCTAGCAATTGTTGCGATTTCCATTTCCCAAACTCAGGATCCGCTTGTCTATAATGCCAGACAACCGAAGATTTTTTCTCCTCAATTGATGTGCCTTGCGGAGTTGAAACATATTGTGATAATATTTTAATAACCTTCTTTTTCCAGGAAAGATCTATATGGGAATTAATCATCTGCCACTTATCGCTTTTCGGCAGCAATATTGAGTAACCATGTTCTGAGATCAAAGCAACATTAAGTCCTTTAAACCATTTTTCTAAATCAGCCTCTTTCCTTCCGCTTATTATAAAAACTTCATAATTAGCGTGTCGAGCCAGTGCGGAAATTATTTGCAATATTTCTTTAGTCGGCTTAGCTTTATCCGGAGTATCTTCAAATTCCCTTAATGTGCCGTCGTAATCTATAAAAAATGCGACTTTCTTCGCTTTCTTAATTGAACTCAATACCTTTTCTGAAATAAATTTCGCATTATTATTCTGTTTCTTAATGCTTTTTCTTGACTGCTTTAATTCCTTTAAAAATGTCTGAGCCCACTGATTAGCATTATATCTAATCACATGAGATCGCATCGGAATCAATCTTTGGGACTTTTCTGCCTCATCCATTAAAAGCGCATTCTCTAAATTCTTCGTAACATTATCTATGTCATAAGGATTGACTAAGACTGCGCTAATAAGTTCATGAGCCGCTCCGGCAAACTCGCTTAATAATAAAACACCTGTTGAATCTATTTTGCATGCCAAATATTCCTTGGCCACTAAGTTCATCCCGTCTATCAAAGGAGTAATCATTGCCACATCAGCAATCGAATAAAGCGCGCACAAGTCAGATAAAGGAATTGTTTTATGAATAAAATGTATCGGAGTGTACTCAATGTTTGAGTACTGACTGTTTATTTCCCCTACTTTTTTCTGGATCTGCCCCAGTAATTCTTTGTATTCCTTAACCTCACCCCGCGTTGGAATACCAATAAAAATAAACGCGACATCAAGCTTATGCTTATGGTGAAATAAGAATTTCTCAATAGCTTCTAATCTCCTTAATATTCCTTTTGTGTAATCAACCCTCTCCACACTAAGCACTACTTTATAATTCGCGTAGGCTTTTTTTAATTCATTTCTTCTTTTAATGAATCTCTTAGTCCCTAATTCTTTTAAGAACTGATCGCTGTTTATCCCAATCGGAAAAACACCTAATTTGCAAAAACGCTTATCAACTAATATCTGCGCTATATCTGATTCTATATTTAATAATCTCAGGCAAGATCTCCTAAAATGACGTAAATAACCATAGGTGTGAAATCCCACCAGATCAGAACCCAGCAGGCCTTTCAATATCTCTTCTCTATGGGGAAGACAGCGAAACACTTCAAACGAAGGAAATGGTGTATGCAGAAAAAAACCGATTTTAATATTCGGCTTAATCTTCCGCAGCATCTGGGGAACAAGAAACAAATGATAATCATGAATCCAAACAAGATCATCATCCGCAGCATTGGCAGCGATATATTCAGCAAATTTCCTGTTTATATTAACATAGCTATCCCAAAACATCGAAGAATAATGGATATGCTGAGAGAAATAATGAAGCGCTGGCCACAAACAGGCATTGGAAAAGCCATGATAATAATCAGATATTTCCTTCTTGCTCAAAAAAACCGGATAACAATCAAAGTCCTTGATCAAAGTTTCTTTAAGCTTAGCAGAGTTATCGGCATTTGAACTGAATGTTCCGGCCCAACCAATCCAAATCATTTTTGTATTATTGGTTGATACTCCGCTTAACGCGGACACAAGCCCACCCGGCGACTTTTTAATAACATTTCCTACGGTAACCGGCAATCGATTTGAAACAATAATTATTTTAGCCATTTATTCACCACTTCCCATTAATAGCATATATTTTATTATACTATACTATATTATTCCGCTACTAACAAGGGCTCTGTGCTTAGTTGATTGTTACCACCTGACAAGTTCAGCAGATAAGGGATTTGGATTACTTAATCCAGATATGATCTATACCCAATAAAAATAAGCGAAAAACAAAAACAGATTTATTGAATTAATTTCAAATTGTTGCTAGAAAAAGCTCTGTTTCCTGAAAAAACACCGCTGCAAGGCTTTTTCGATTAATATAGATTTTTATTTTTGATTCATTGGAAGTAAGCTTAGTTAGCTCCGTGTTAGGTTCCCAGGGCAAGCAGGTAGGATTAATCCCCAAAAAAGAGATCTTCTTAATAATATCATAGATCAGCGGCATAAACACAGAGACCATGCTTCAGCTAAAAATCATATTATCCAAACCACCTAGGCTCGCTACCCCCCCTCCAATGTGCTTCATGATTTGGGCACAGCAAACATCAATATACTTTTCCTCATCAGGCAATCCGGCAAAAAAAGAAGTCTCAAAAAAAGCGATTATCGGAATTGTTTCAAATATTTGCTTAAAGTGGCGCAAAATTTTCCTAATTGCCGGGATATAAAACGGGAAAAAGTCAGTCAATTTACTGAATTTACTAAAAAATTTCGATATCGCATAAATTTTCTAATTCCGACCAAAAACAGCTCGGCATACCACATTATGGCGATTGAAAATCTTGTTTAAAGAACAATACAGCCAAAGGCGGAACAGTCAAGGATAGCGAATAATGTTGCCCATTATGAGGCAACACCGCTGATTCCAATCCGCCCAGATTTCCCTGGCCGCTTCCTCCATACTCTTTGGCATCGCTATTTAGGATTTCTTTCCAAAATCCTCCGGAAGAAATACCGATGCTATAATTATTATAGGCTATTGCTGTAAAATTACAGACGATTAACACACAATTTTTACCAGAACAATCCCTGCGGATAAAACTAATAATCCCTCTTTCTTGATCACGACAATCTACCCATTGAAACCCCTGATTATCAAAATCATTTTCATAAAAAGCTGATTCTGTTTTATAAAAATAATTTAATTCCTTAACCCATCTTTGCAGCTGTAAATGCGCTTTTTGTTTCAATAGATCCCAATCCATGCTACTTTCATGATTCCACTCAGCTCTCTGTCCAAATTCCTGCCCCATAAACAATAACTTTTTCCCTGGATGTGCGTACATATATCCATATAAAACTCTTAAATTAGCGAATTTCTGCCAATCATCTCCTGGCATTTTTTCTAATAAAGATTTTTTTCCGTAAACGACTTCGTCGTGAGAAAGCGGCAATAGAAAATTTTCCGTAAAAGCATAAGACAAACTAAATGTCAGCTGATTATGATAATATTTCCTTTCATCCGGCTGTTTGGAAAAATAGTCTAATGTATCATGCATCCATCCCATATTCCATTTCATGCCAAAACCAAGCCCTCCCATATAAATCGGCTTAGAAACCATTGGCCAGGATGTTGCCTCCTCCGCGATCATCTGGACATCAGGATAATTTTTATATACTTCAGTATTTAGTTTCTTAAGAAAGTTCATCGCCTCTATATTCTCTTTTCCCCCGGATTTATTCGGAATCCATTCACCAGTTTTTCGGGAATAGTCAAGATATAACATTGAGGTAACCGCGTCTACACGGATACCGTCAATATGATATTTATCCAGCCAGAACAATGCACTGCTGATCAAAAAACAGATGGTTTCGTTTCTGGCATAATTAAATATATAGCTTTTCCAATCAGGATGAAACCCCTGCCGCGGATCAGCATGTTCAAATAAATGCGATCCATCAAAATATGCTAATCCGCTGGCATCTGAAGGGAAATGTGCCGGAACCCAGTCAAATATAACCCCAAAATTATTAATATGCAGATAATCAACCAAATACATTAAATCCTGCGGCAATCCATAGCGACTTGTTGGCGCAAAATAGCCGATTGTCTGATATCCCCAGGATCCATAAAACGGATGTTCCATAAGCGGAAGGAATTGCACATGGGTAAAGTTCATGTCTTTCAGGTATTGCACCAATTGCTCTGCTGCTTGTTTATAGTTTAAAAATTTGTCTTTCAGATTATGACCTTGTCTCCAGGAACCTAGGTGAACTTCATAAATTGATATCGGAGAATTTAAACAGTTTTTCTGAGGACGTGATTTAAGCCACTGGGCATCTTTCCATAAATAATCATTATTCCAGACAATAGACGCAGTTTCTGGCGGCAATTCTGAATAAAAGGCAAATGGGTCTCTTTTTTCAGAGCGAAAATCATTGTTTTTAGAAACAATGCAATATTTATACAAATCGCCTTTTTTAACACCCGGAATAAACCCCTCCCAGATCCCAGAACGATCCCAACGCGGAGCGAGCGGATGTGCTTGTTCATTCCAGTTATTAAAACTGCCAATCACACATATTTTTTTTGCATTCGGAGCCCACACCGCAAAATAAACTCCGGCCTCACCGTTAGCAGTTAGAAGATGCGATCCTAATTTTTCATATAAACGAAAATGACTTCCCTGCCGAAAAAGATAAATATCCTGTTCTGTCAACAAACTAAAATTATGATTAACCCGACCCACACCATCCATAAGATTGCATTCCACTAATTTTTAGTTTTCAGCTGTTTTTTGTATTAAAATTATTCAGAACTTGCCTAATTCCCCTTAAAGGGATGATCAGCCAATCCGGCCGATTATTTAATTCATATCCTAATTCATAAATTGCTTTATCCAAAAGATAAATCTGTAGTAAATTTTTAAACTCAAGATCGGTTTTTGGTAAAAATTCCGCTTTACCGATAGTTTGATAATATGATTCAATAAAAATATTACTAACATATTTATACCAATCTTCCGCAGCTGATTGCAATATCGCAACATCCTCGTCCCGTATTGACTTATTTAAAAATAAAGTTGCGTAAGCAGCGTAATGCAAAGAACGCAGCATCCCGGCAATATCCCGGATTGCCGAACGTTTAAGTTTTCTTTCACTTAAGGGGCGGGCCGGTTCACCTTCAAAATCAATGATTGTAAAATCTTTACCCGTGAAAAGCACCTGGCCTAAATGATAATCGCCATGAATCCTTATTTTTTTAGCTGAATATTTTGTCTGCAAAATCAATTTTAAACGCTGCATGATTTTTTTCTCATCGGCTAAAACAGAAGCAGCTTCCTGCTGTAAACTTTCGCTTAATTTATTTAAATTATTCTTTAATAATCTAAATACTAACCTCTCTTGAGAGCCCATGGCTTGAAAAACTGAACGCTGATAAAGCATGGAAAAAGTTTCCGGTTTAAAATCAGGGTTTTGCGCTTCTTCTGATAATTTTATATGCATTTCCCCTGTACGCTGGCCCAACTTCCTGATCATTTCAAAGTATATACTATCAATTAAACCCGGCAATTCGTTTAAGTTATTCTCTTTATTTGTTTGAATTAGACCCGGTTTTCCTCCAGCATCTTTTTTTATATTCCGCTGCGTCAAAACAAGATCAAAGTAATTTTTAACATGGTCTAATGTATATTTCCAGGCATCTGATTCACTGGGAATATAACTTTGCAATAAGCAGATGGAAGTTACCTCTTTTTTCATATTGCTATATTCGATATGTCCGGCAAAAACCGGGGTATTCTGGCAGTTCTTTTTTTCAGTAAGATATTTAGTTATTTCAATATCCGGATTTATGCCCGAATCAAGTTTTCTGAATAACTTCATAAAAAATGTATTTCCATAAAGGATTGAAGTATTACTCTGTTCAGCTTTTAGGATTATTGAATCCAGCGGCAGTTTTTGATCGTTTAATAAAGATTTAAATTTTTTCCCTATATGACCCTGAAGAATTTTTCCGTAATTACTAATCTTTTTTTTCTTAGCAATAATATCTAAAAAGATCTCATGTAAATACTTATTGTAAACAGCGTCATAAATAAAGCCTTCTTTGCGGTCAATAAATAAGTGACAAATAACCCCCTGAAAATCCTGATTTTCCGTTTTATGCCCATTTAAAAAAACAAATGATAAAGGCAAGAGATATTTCTCGGGGATACCTCCGGTATAATTCACATCAATAAACAACAGCTTAATTTTATCTTTCAAATGATCCAGCGAAATAATATCCGCTATTCTAATCGTACTAATTGTTCTTGACTTCCCGCCAAACCAACGGCATCCCTTTAAATATTGCGGCAATATTTCCGCCTCTAATTTACGGATGTTTGCCTGATTAAATATCTCTTCCCATGACTTTTCCAAACGAATTTTCGGGGATTTCCGCAATCTTTCAGCAGAGGTTATTTCCTGTTTTTTTAATAAGAACCAAAAGTGATTATGCGGGCCTAAAGTAATTGTATACGGATTATCTTTAATTATTGAGAAATTATTCTGACTAAAAACTTCTTCGGGAACAAAACCGCTGTATTCTTTTAAATCAAGATCAACTGTTTGTGAAAATCTAGAAAGATTAATTACAATCAGTATGCTTTCATTTTTATACTCCCGGATAAAACACAAAACTTTTGAATTTTCCGGATACAGGAATTTAATATTGCCCTGGCTAAACGCCTTAAATCTCTTGCGCATTGCGATAACACGCTTTGTCCACCATAATAGCGATGATAAATTATTATCTTGTGTTTCCACATTAGTCGTTTCATAATGATATTCTGAGTCTATAATTACCGGTAAATATAACTGCTGAGGATTAGCTTTGGAAAAACCGGCATTACGATCCGGACTCCACTGCATCGGAGTCCGGACTCCGTCACGGTCCCCCATAAATCGATTATCGCCCATACCGATTTCATCACCATAATAAATAATCGGAGTTCCTGGCAAAGAAAAAAGTAGAATATTCATTAGCTCGAACTTCCGCCGATTATTACCTAATAAAGGCAATAGCCTTCGTCTAATCCCTAAATTGATTTTTGAGCGCGCGTCCGTGGCATATGCCCGGTACATATAATCCCGCTCTTCATCCGTAACCATTTCTAATGTCAGTTCATCATGATTACGTAAAAATACCGCCCATTGACACAAGCGCGGAATTTTGGGGGTTTGTTCAAGAATATCAATAATCGGAAAACGATCTTCCATCTGCACACTCATATACATCCGAGGCATTAAGGGGAAATGAAAAGCCATATGACATTCGTCGCCTGCGCCAAAATACTGCACCGCGTCTTCCGGCCATTGATTAGCTTCGGCAAGCAGCATCCGGTTTTTAAATTTAGTATCAATATATTTTCTTAACTTTTTTAAAAAAACATGAGTTTCCACTAAATTCTCGCAATTTGTTCCCTCTCTTTCAAATAAATACGGTACGGCATCAAGCCTTAAGCCATCCACTCCCAAAGAAAACCAGAAATCAGCTACTCGGCATATTTCTTTAGAAACATTGGGATTATCAAAATTAAGATCCGGCTGATGTGAATAAAAACGATGCCAATAATAAGCTTTTGCTTCTTCTGACCAGGCCCAGTTAGACAATTCAAAATCCTTAAAAATAATTCTGGCATCTTTATATTTTGCCGGATTATTACTCCAAACATAATAATTCCGATGGTTGGAATTTAACTTTGCCTGTTTTGCCCGAAGAAACCAAGGATGCTGATCAGAAGTATGATTAATAACAAGTTCAGTTATAACTTTTAATCCTCTGGCATGAGCTTCTTTTAGAAAATCCTTAAAATCTTTTAATGTTCCATATTGAGGATGAACCGAATAGTAATCCGCGATATCATAGCCATCATCTTTTAAAGGCGAAGAATAAAAAGGCAACAGCCAAATAACGGTAACTCCCAGGGTCTTCAAATAATCCAGTTTTTGAATTAATCCTTTAAAATCACCTATCCCATCGCCATCACTGTCGCAAAAAGTTTTAACGTGTAATTGATAGATAACAGCATCTTTATACCACAAAGGATTGTTTTCAATATTAATTCGTGAAGCGCCCATATCTATCCTTTCACTTATTCAAAACAATTAACAATAGATTTTTATTTTAGATTTTTTTTAATATTTATAATATGCGCCGAAGATCTGCGCGGATCAAGTTCAATATAACTTGTATATCCCTGCCAAACATATTTATCTCCGGTTAATAGATCATGCGCTAGATATTCTTGCTCATGATCTATTCCGAATTCATTGATCGGAACTTGCAAAAATCCGCTTTGAGTATAATGCAAATCAAGATTAACTATAACCAGAATAATATTTGAATAATCACTTGTGGTCTTATAATAAGCCAAAAGAACGTCATTATCTATTGAACAGAATTTAATATTGCGAGTAGCTTGTAAAGCAGGATTTTCCCTGCGAATTTGATTCAATCTAGTCAATACTTCTTTTATATTATTGGATTTATTCCAATCCCATTTTTTTATTTCATATTTCTCGGAATTAAGATATTCTTCTTTTTTATGCACTGATTCAGAAACACACAACTCAAAAGCCGGCCCATATATGCCGTAATTGGAACTCAGAGTCGCTGCTAATACCGCTCGCATAATAAAAGCTGATCTGCCGCCAGTCTGTAAATGTTCCGGTAAAATATCAGGGGTATTTGGCCAAAAGTTAGGGCGGAAGTATTCCGCCACCTCTGTCTGAGTTAATTCTTGCATATATTCAATAAATTCCCGCTTTGAATTTCGCCAGGTAAAATACGTATACGATTGACTGAACCCGCCTTTAGCAAGACGATACATTATATTAGGCCGCGTAAAAGCCTCCGCCAAGAAAATTATCTCAGGATAATCTCTTTTTATCTCGGCAATAATCCAGTCCCAAAAAATAAACGGTTTTGTATGAGGATTATCCACCCGAAAGATTCTAACGCCTTGTTCAATCCAAAAAACAATAATGCTTTTTAACTCCTGCCAAAGGTTCTGGGCATCATCAATGTCAAAATTTATCGGTAAAACATCTTCGTATTTTTTGGGCGGATTTTCCGCGTATTGTATTTTGCCGTCAGGCCGCCATTTAAACCAGTTGGGATGGTCTGTTACGTAAGGATGATCAGGCGAACATTGATAAGCTAAATCCAAAGCTATTTCTAAATTATATTCTTTAGCTTTATTAATAAAATTTTTAAACGATTTAAGATTGCCTAATTGGGGATTAATTGACTTATGTCCTCCCAGTTCTGAACCAATTGCCCATGGGCAGCCCGGCGCGTCCGCGTCACATTCCGCAGCATTATTCGCGCCTTTTTTATTTGTTATTCCAATTGGATGAATTGGCGGAAGATAAATAATATCAAAGCCCATACGCGCTATTTCCGGAATTAGTTTTTCGCAGTCTTTAAAAGAACCGTGCTTTCCTGGTTTTCTCCCCCATGATCTTGGGAAAAACTCATACCAACTGCTAAAAAGCGCTAATTTCCTTTCCACACTAACTCTTAGTTCTTTTTCATAAATAATTAGGTCATCGATTATAATATCTTGCTGCATAAGCATTAGCAGCGAATCATCTGTCATAATTTTAGAGATAACACTGATATCTTTGCTGGCATTTAATTTTTCAAGTAAAGCAGTGATTTTTGCTGCGGATTTTCTTTTAATTCTTTTTTTTGCTTGTTCAATGATCTGGATTCCAATAGCCAGATCCACCGCAATATCTTGCTGAGCTATTATCTTCTTATCCAGATCCTTACGCCAGGTACTAAATTTATCGATTGCGCAATGTATACTGTAGTAATAATCAACTTCTTCGCTTATAACAAAAGCTCCCATCCAGCGATCATTACCTAAAGGCTGCATATAAACTTCTTGCCATTTATCTTGCTTAACTGTTCGATAAACCAGGATCGCGGTAATTTCATCATGGCCATCAGCAAAAATATTCGCTTGGACAACCACATTTTCGCCCATAACCCTTTTAATCGGAAACAATCCTCCATCAATTTGCGGCAAAACCTTCTCAATCATTATCCGATTGCGATGATCAATCTTCTTATCAGACAATGCTGCTTTATTATTCAGAATAATGGTCTTTTTAGCCACATTAACCTCCTCTTTTGCCGCTTCCCCATTCAATTACACCAAACAGCAAAACATTCAACACATAATCGGATTATATCCCGAAAAAACATTTACCGGCTTAAGATAATAAACTAATTTTTTCGATATTAAGCAAATGCCTGCCATAGATAATATTATTGTATCTTTATCATTAGATGTCTAGGATATTTATTAACTTAAGTCAACTTATTTATTCTCAATAATAATGCGTAATTAGCGGCAATCACAAAATTAACTAGCGGTTTTTCATTATTTCCAGCAATTCTCTGGCTGCTTCTTCCGGGCCTTTTCTTTCATACCCGGAGATGCCTAATCTAGTCCGCATTTGCCCGATAAAAATATCTTTGCCGAAAAATGCCTGAAAATATTTTTTAGCCAATTTGTCATGCGCTTCTTTATATTGATAAGGACCAAAAACATTAGCAAAATAAGAATGAACCAGTCCGGTCGTGGTTGTCGTCCCTTTACTCATGACTGTACCTTCCCGAAAAATCTGTAAAGCTTTTTCCGGACTATCTATTTGTTCAACAATCGGATGATCCTCATCAATTTCTTCATAGTTATTAGCATACAAAATAAAATCAATCTTATGACCGCTGATCAGGCGCTCAAAGGTTGTGACTGGCAGAACAATCCGCGCGTTAACTTTATTCGGGCTCATTATTATCGCGCGGTCGATTTGACCAAAAGCATAGCCGGCTTTTAAATCATCCAACCGTAAAAAAGCACCGATTTCCGTGCCATAACCGATTACATCTTTATTCGCGTCAATTTTTATTGACCCCATATCATCAGCAATAATTATCATATCCTGGATTTCATTCTTGCCTAAATCACGCATTGCCTCTATTGTTTCTGATTTACCCGCCCCGGTATCCCCCATAAGCAGCATTGTTGCTTTTTTATTATTCGGCATCATTATTTTCAGCAAAGCCCCGTGAAACGGCAAGATTCCGCGTTTAATCATAATCACATTGTATAAAGTCAGTACCATTTTTTTAAGATAACCGAAATATCCAAATTCATCATCATTCGGCACTGCCGCGACCATCATATCATTAGCTTGATCTTCATAAAAAACTGTCAGGGACTTACCCAAACCTTCAATGTCTTTTTTGTTAATTCCATAACAATACACGGCATCAGGTTTCCGGGTTAAGTCATCATCTTCCGCTAATTCAAAAAGATTACACAATGAATATCCTAATTCATAAAATTTTTGATGAACATAGATCAGAATGATCAGTTCTCCGACTTTAGCCGGATAACATAGCCACTCCTTTTTATTCAATGTTACTTTCCGCAAAGGATTTTCCTTTATCCTTTCAAATGTTCCGCTGCGTTTATTCATTGTCTGATTTAAAATCAAAGGAGGATATATCAGAATTTGACGAATAAGTGGAATGCTATTTAATTTTTCATATTCTACAGCTTTAAAAGGAATTGTTTTAGACACCGCGATGCTGGCAATTTCCGCGCCGGCTCTGACTTGACGGTATATCCGGGGATGAGTTCCGGTTATGTTTTCCTGTATATCACGATAAACCGCTCTAACCAGATGCGTTAATTGCTCGATTGTGTTATTGAATATCCGATAAGGCCTTTTCTCCTGATTATTTTCTTGCGATTCACAGATAATAAACCGATCAAAACTCCGCCAATAGTTGTACAAATAATCAACAAATTCATTAAATAAAGCTTTATCGCTAAAGAATATTTCTGAACCCTTTTCCACATTCGGCACTAAATCTCCGGTCATTTTAACCAGAAAATTAAGAGTTTTAACCAGCATCTCAATATTTTGATCAGTTATATCTTGTTTTACGAAAACCCCAAGAAGATATGAATTATGCCGCTGCAAATTCTTTAAACAATGTTTTAATACTTGAAAAAATAGCGCGCTGTTTAATAATTCTTCCGCGTTTTCACAAATCCTATCTTTTATTCTAATAATAACTTTATTTTCCAGTATTTCAAAATCACCAAAATTCATTTATTCTTCTCCTTTTTGATAACTCATTAAATCTTAACCAAATTTTCAAAACAAGCCAATAATATTAAGCTCATAAAAATGAACCATCCCACACCCCTTTAAAAAATGATCGAATATTTTTGCCAATAGTTTTAGTTTTATACCCACCTTCTTGGACAAAAAGTGTAGAATAGGGAAGCTCTCCGATAAATTTCCCTACTTGCTCAAAATCTTTAGCATCCAGATTCCACGTGCCAGTAGGATCACCACGCGCTGTATCCAGACCTAAAGCAACAACTAAAAATTTTGGTTCAAATTTATTTATTTGCTGAATTGCTTTTTTAAGAATTTCCAGGTATTTATCTGTAGCCAAGTTCTCTGGCAACGGATAATTAAAATTAAAACCTTTGCCCATATTTTCTCCATCTTCCTCGCTAAATCCGCTAAAAAAAGGATAGGCAAACCTCGGGTGACCATGGATTGAAATTGTCAAAACATCGTTGCGATTATAGAAAATCGTCTGATGTCCATTGCCATGATGGTAATCAATATCAAGAATCGCGACTTTTCCATATTGACTCAAGTAATGCGCGGCTATTGCTGTGGAATTAAAATAGCAAAATCCACCAAACACATTTCTTTCCGCATGATGTCCCGGAGGCCGCACCAAAGCATAGGCAAGGTACGAACCTTCCACTATCGACTGAGCCGCAGTAAGCGCGCAATCAACCGCTGCGCGTGCCGCAAGGTAAGCGTTTTTATTAAGCGGAGTAAAAGTATCAATACAATAATATCCGGCGCGCATCGGTAGGTCTTTCGGCGGACGGGCATTGTTTCTAATCGGAAACACATAAGGGTAAACTGATTCATTGTCAGGAATCATAGAACATACTTTCTGTAAATACTCAAAAAACTCACGATCATGCACAGCAGTTATATGATGCTCACCAAAATGACGCGGATCAATATTATTAAAAAAATTGGTTTTATTCAGAGATTTTAAAATGGTCGTTACCCTCACTGGGGATTCGACATAACCCCTTTCCTTAACATGATGAAGAGCGTGTTTATTATTATAAACCAGCGAAATCAGTTTATCACTGGGCAAAGTAATCTTTGTAATCGCTTCAATCTTCTTACTTTCGATATATTTTAATGCTCTAAATTGAATGGACTCATCATTAATTGAGTCCACTACCTTATTAACATAATCCTTGTTACAAACATCAGGATATTTACGTTCTAAAATAGCTCTGACAATTTGCCTCATTTCTTCTTTTTTAAATTTAACATCTTTACCGAAAGTATCAACAACAAGATATGGAGGATTATCCCCGTCCGGCTTAACCGGAGTTTCATACTCAGTATTGATTATCGGACTTGCGCCATAT
Organism: Candidatus Omnitrophota bacterium; assembly: GCA_018817585.1. Classification (GTDB taxonomy): domain Bacteria; phylum Omnitrophota; class Gorgyraeia; order B26-G9; family B26-G9; genus JAHITE01. The sequence goes on along the minus strand of JAHITE010000055.1, from coordinate 11,362 downwards.
TTTTCATAAAATCTTAGGCGGGCTTTATTTTGTTTTATAACAATAGGGTCCTTGCAAAGCAGGGGATCGTCCGGCAAACATTCAAAGAACAAACCCTTAGATTGCAGCAGCACTGTTTCTTCTCTAACCCTTGAATATAGCGCTCCGCCAATCCCTCTGCCCGTAAAATGCTTTGCGGTAGAGATATAATCTAAATAACAAAAGTCCAGATCCGGAGCATGAAGAAGCAAAGCAAATCCGCTAACATCACCTTTTATATTGTCCGCGACAAAAAGAATTGAGCGAAACCTGTACTTAAGCGGATTTTTAAGCAAATCAGGCAGTTTATCTATTTCGCTATCTTGGATTAAATCAAACTGTTCTCTAAGTATTTTCTGTACCTGAGTAAATGCTTTAAGATTAATCGGAGTATTGGTATCATATATTCTTCTTATTCTAAACATATTTTTCCTTTTACGATAAATTACTATAATTGTTTAAGATATATTCTCCCTCTATTTTCGATAATTTCAAAAAATCAAATAATAATACTCTTAATAAATTAAAATGTCAATTTTATTCTAATCACGGCAATTGCCGCTTATCGTTGTTATTATTAAGTAATTTTGCCAATGTCCGAAGCTACCGTTTACGCAAATCAATATTATTATTTCGCTGGTTCAACATGTACATAAATAAAAGTCTCTTCCCCAAACTCGGCTTTTATTTTTTTCTCAACTTCTGTCGAAATATCATGAGCAGCTTTAATATTAAGTTCTTTATTGACTTCAATATGCACATCAATCGCAATATAATTACCTATTCTCCGGGTCCGCAATTCGTGTGGAGAGATAACTCCGGAGACTGATTTTATAATATCCAGTATTTTTTTCTCGAATTCATCACTTAATGATGCTTCCAATAGTTCATTAAAACTATCTAAGGATATCCTGATTGAAGTTTGAATAATAAATACACTAACCACAAGCGCAGCAATCGGGTCCAGAATACGCCATTTCTCACCTAGGAGAATCGCACCGCCGATACCCAGCATAGTCCCAATTGAAGAAAAAGTATCAGAACGATGATGCCAGGCATTGGCAATAACAGCTGAACTGTTAATCGCCCGTCCCGTTTTCATAGTATAGCGATATAAACCTTCTTTGGATATAATTGAAATAATCGCGGCGTAAAATGCGATCACACCTGGCTCGGGGATAAGTTCACCATGATAAACATGATAAATACTATGCAATCCTACCCAGAAAATTCTAAATCCAACAGCAAATAAGGCTAAGCCGATTATTACTGAAGATAATGTTTCGGCTTTTCCGTGCCCATAGTCATGCGACTTATCCACTGGTTTAGCGATAAATCGAAATCCCAATAAAACAACCACATCTGTTGCAAAATCAGATAAAGAATGAAACGCATCGGCAATCATCGCCGCACTTTGACCAAATACACCCGCGATCAGTTTAAACAGGGTTAAGCCAATATTTACATACAAACCAATCCAAGTTACTCTATTTGCCTTATCAACTCTATTATTACTCATAATCTAACCCCTATAACAGATGTTTATTAAACTTCTACATAAGTGGCGCGAACAGTCTGGCAAGCGAATTTCGGAATTTCTTTAAAGGTTTTATACTATAATACTCTTCAAAAGTAAGCTCACGACAACCTGTTACATCAAAATCAAAATGTGTACTCAAATCATGAGCAAGGGTCCTGTCATATATTAACATATTAACTTCATAATTTAATTGAAAACTACGGATATCCATATTGGCTGTGCCCACAGAACAAATTTCATTATCAACAATAATCGCTTTCGCGTGCATAAATCCTGTTTGATAATGATAAATTTTTACTCCGGCTTTTAATAATGCGCCGAAAAAGGAAAATGCGGCCCAATAAGGCAATAAATTATCTGGCTTGCCCGTTACAATCAGCTTAACTTTTATTCCGCTTAAAGCAGCACTCAGCAAAGCCTTATAAATACTTTCACTGGGAATAAAATAAGGCGATTGAATATCGATAGATTCCTGCGCTGATGTTATCAAACCAAAATAGAGCTGCTCAATAGAACTCCATTCGGCATCAGGACCAGAAGTTGTAATCTGAACAGGAATAAAAGACTTGACCTCCTTAGCCCGCGGAAAATATCTTGCCCCAACTAATTTCTCGTTTGTTGTGTTTTGCCAGCTAGCAACAAAAATCGACTGCAATAAACAAACCGCATCCCCCACTATTCTCATATGTGTATCCCGCCACGCTGTAAACCGCTTTCCCCCATCGACATATTCCTGGCCCATATTCATTCCTCCGGTATAGGCAATAAGCCCGTCAATAATCGCGATTTTACGGTGGTTTCTATAATTTAAAGAATGAACTGTAATAAATGAATGCGGGTTATCATACGGATAAATTTTAATTCCATTTTTCCGCATTTGTTTAATATATTCTTTTTTCAATCGAAAACTTCCAATAATATCAAAAAGGATTCGGACTTCAACTCCCTGCCGGCTTTTATTAATCAATATATCCTTTATCCGCTCTGTCAATGTGTCATTGCGCCAGATAAAATATTCCATATGAATAAATTGTTTAGCATTATTTAAGTCCTCCAATAAAGCATCAAACTTATCTTTACCTGCATAAAAAAACTGAATCGAATTGTTTGTTGTTAACAGCGAATTAGAATTTCTATACAACAGTTCAAATAATTTTCTGCGTGTTGAAAAATCAGCCTGAGACGAAAGTCTCTTTATGTTTTCTTGCTGCTGATAAATATAAGTTTCCATTCCCAGATTCAGACTTCTCCGCTCCTGTTGCTGATATTTTTTATACTTGTGTGATTTTCTTCTGCTGCGGCCTATAAGCAGATAGACAATTAATCCTAAAACCGGGAATGTAATCAAAATGAAAATCCAGGCAAATGTTGCGGAGGTTTCTCGATTGTCGAGCAGAAGATAAACAATTGTTACAAGCAAGTAAAGATAATACGAAATTACAAGGATACTCCAAATACCTGGATTCATACAGCTCCTAAAACATCTTTTTGGTATTTACAAACAACTATGTAATCAGTTTCCGGGTCTCTACTTAAATCAATAACCCGAATAGAAGCTTTAACCTTAAACCAAGGAGCCCAATCCACATATTTGGGACGGGGTTTTAAAGTAGCTGTTCCCGCGTCATAACAACGCGGAATTCCCCACTTCCCATTATGCGGCTTACCTTCATGATTATGCCCAAAAAGAACCGCGTCTATGGAAACATTTTTATCCATTATTTTTTTAAGAACTTTGTGTAATTTACGCGAATCCTTTAATTCATGCAGAGGCCGCCACTTAAAAGGATGATGATGCAGATAAATTACTCTTTTGGAACATGCCTTAATTTTATTCTGATTTAAAATATTTTCTAACTCCGAGAGTTGTTTTTTGCCTAATTGCCCCTGCGCCCATAATTCATTATACCAATTAAGCTCTTTGGCCATTGAATCCAAACCAATATAGGCAATATTATCAATAATGTCCACTTTAGGATAATCGATCTCTTTTCCATAGAACGAAACTTTAAACAATTTGATGAATTTTTTCTTCCCCCGGTTTCCTGTCCCATAATCATGATTTCCCGGTATAACCAATACATGTTTAAACCCTAACTTTTTTAAATAATCCAAACCATACTGTGCCTCTTGGTAGCTATCTTTTTTATTAGCATTATTCACAAGATCACCAGTAATTATAACCACATATTGTCCCGGATTCCCAGGCAAAACCTCAAGCAAAGAATCGATAATATCAACAAATCTTTCTTTAAAATTCTTATAGCCAATATGTAAATCGCTCATATGAATAATTTTCTTCATTTATTTAAATCTTTCCTATTAGACGATTTAACCTGAGCTAAAATAATAAATAACCACACAGGAGCGTCTTTAAATCGCAAGATACTGAACTGGTTAAGAATAGCGTACTGAAACAATTAAATCTCCCTTGTGATCACAAGTATGGCACATTTTACCCATGCCCTTTAATCTCAATTTCTGTCCATTTTTTGTATTAGCGGCGATTTTTAAATTTATCGTTCTTGAATCGCTTAATTTAATTTTCACTTCCCCTCCGCGCTGCGCTATATTCTGAGGAATATTTATTTCCGCAATGATATCTGTATCCTGTTTTTGCTGCCTATCAGGATCATTGAACTGATAAACATTGTGATTCCCTGAGCGTTGTGATTGATGCCCGAGGTTAATTCCTTGAAAAATATCAGAGAGATCATCAAAAGAGAAATATCTGTTTGTTTTTTCTTGCTGCCGATTGCTTCGAGTTCCCGAATTATGAAAATGCCTTATCAGATCCTCAAAGTCAAATCCGGATTGCGAAGCAAAATCTCCGGCTTCCGGCCCGCTTTTAAAAGCATATTGGCCCTTTCGATAATCATCATATTCTTTTTTACGTTTCTCATCACCTAATACATAATAAGCCGCTGAAATTTCCTTGAATTTTTCTTCACATTCTTTTTTCTTATTTCCCTGACAGGTATCAGGATGATATTTAAGCGCCAGTTTTCGATAAGCAGATTTAATCTCGCCAGAAGCAGCGTTTTCCGAAACACCCATAATCAAATAATAATCTTTCATATTTTCAGCTTTCCGGTTTTACAATCAACATCTACTTTGATTGTATCATTCGGTTTATATTCTCCGTTTAATATTTTAAGCGCAAGGACATCCTCAACCTCTTTTTGAATCAGACGGCGTAAGGGTCTTGCCCCAAAATCAGGATCATAGCCCAGTTCCGCGATTTTTGCTTTCGCTTTCGGCGAAATGTCTAAACTTATTTTTTTCTTGTTGAGCTTAACTTCTAATTCCAAAAGCTGGAGCTCTACTATTTTTTCTACATCTGTTTTCGATAATTTGTTAAAAATAATAATCTCGTCAATTCGATTTATAAGCTCCGGCCTTAAGTATTTTTTCATTTCCTCGTTAACTTTTAATTTTATGTCTTCCAATGAATATTCTGGTTCCTGAAAATATTGACTCCCGATATTTGAGGTCATAATTATAACTGTGTTTCTAAAGTTCACTAATCTTCCCTGGCCATCAGTCAGCCGTCCATCTTCTAATATTTGTAATAAGATATTAAACACATCGTGATGCGCTTTCTCTATTTCATCAAAAAGTACCACCGCGTAAGGGCGGCGTCTTATTTTCTCAGTAAGCTGGCCCCCTTCTTCATATCCCACATATCCAGGCGGCGCCCCAATCAAACGGCTAACCGTGTGTTTTTCCATGTATTCAGACATATCGATTCTTATCAGCGCGTTTTCATCATCAAACAAAAAGCCGGCCAAGGTTTTTGCTAAATAAGTTTTCCCTACCCCTGTCTGGCCCATAAAAATAAATGAGCCTATGGGCCGATTAACATCGGCAATTCCCGAACGGGAACGTCTAACCGCATTGGCAATAACCGAAATCGCCTGATCCTGGCCTATAACTTTTTGTTTAAGTCTTTGTTCCATGGAAACAAGTTTCTCAATTTCTCCTTCTAACAGCCGCGAAACCGGAATTCCTGTCCACTTAGCGACAATCTGCGCGATATCTTCTTCATCTACTTCTTCTTTAAGCATTTTGCTTTTTTTCTGAATTTCACGCAGCTTATAATTGTTATCTGCCAACTGTTTATTCAAATCACTGGTTATCCCATATCTAATTTCCGCGACTTTGTCTAAACGCGCTTCTTTTTCATACCTTTCTTCGTCGAATTTTGCTTTTTCCAAATTAGATTTAATTTTACGAATTGCTTCAATTACTCCTTTTTCCTTTTCCCAGTTTACTTTTAAAGCTCGGGATTTATCTCGAATTTCAGATAATGTGCTCTCTAATTTTTTAAGCCTTTCTTTTGATGCCTCGTCCTTTTCTTTTTTAAGCGCTTGTTTTTCAATTTCCAGCTGCATAATCTTACGGTCAAGTTCATCTATTTCCGTAGGCAAACTGTCTATTTCAATGCGCAATCTAGAGGCGGATTCGTCAATTAAGTCAATGGCTTTATCCGGCAGAAATCTATTAGTAATATATCGATCCGATAAAGCAGCCGCGCTGATCAGCGCTTCATCTTTAATTTTCACTCCGTGGTAAATCTCATATTTCTCCTTTAAACCGCGCAATATGGCAATAGTATCTTCCACTGAAGGCTCTCCGATAAAAACAGGTTGAAAGCGTCTTTCCAAAGCTTTATCTTTTTCAATATATTTTCGGTATTCATCAAATGTCGTTGCCCCAATACATCTTAATTCTCCGCGGGCCAGCGAGGGTTTAAGCATATTTGACGCGTCTACAGAGCCTTCAGCACTGCCAGCGCCAACCAAAGTATGCAATTCATCTATAAAGCAGATTATTTGTCCATTCTTATCCTGGATCTCTTTTAAAACCGCTTTTAGCCGGTCCTCGAACTCTCCCCGGAATTTTGCTCCGGCAATAAGTGCCCCTAAATCCAAGGCGAAAATCTGTTTATTTTTTAAAGTTGTGGGAACATCTCCATCCGCGATCCTTTTGGCTAATCCTTCAACGATTGCTGTCTTTCCCGTTCCGGGATCACCGATTAAAACCGGATTATTTTTAGTTCTTCTGGACAAAACCTGTATTGCCCTGCGGATTTCCTCGTCTCGGCCGATTACAGGATCAAGTTTTCCTTGTTCCGCAAGTTTTGTTAAATCCCTGCCATAACGCTCAAGAGCCTGAAATTTAGCTTCTGGATTTTGATCCATAACTCTCTGCCCTCCTCTAATTTCTTTCATTATGTTTAAAACTGATGCTGATATCTACGCCAATTTTTTCTAGGATAGTCACGGCGATGCTTTGATCTATAGACAGCATCGCTAAAATAAGATGGCTTATATCAATCTCTTGATTTTTAAAACCGCGCGCTGTCTGTGCCGCTAATTCCAAGACTTCTTGAGCTTTAAATGTAAATTTGGCTGATTCCATTGACTTACCCTGATATTGACTTTAAGCTTATTGTCATTTTTAACTTAACGAACCAGAGAAATCCCCAAACGAAACGCCTCTGTCCGGTCTTTATAGTTTAGCATATTTTCCGCTAAGCTGTTGACATATTGCAGATGAAGATACACCCCGATATTATTGGCAAAATATTTCTGGATAGGATAGGTTAAATCCAGCTGCACAGAATTCCCTTCTCTAGCCGGACGAAAATGCGATTCCAGAATAGCACGGTCCTCCTTGCCCAGCTTTATTTCTAAATCAAAATATCCGCGATAATCGGATATATCCGGATTACTATCATCATCATTTTCCACATAGACCCAAGCTTTAGGCGCGATCTGCATTCCGACTAAACTACGCTCATCATAAAACACAAAAATTGGTTTCAAATACAAACTATTAGTCGCACGCGAAATATCTCCGGCCTGGCCATTTGATTCATGCTTAAGCCCTGTTTGTAAAAACAATCCCTTTAAATCATTGCTAGCTGAAACAAGATTAGATGAAAGAAAAAATACTTCAGGCTTATAACTAGTATCTTTAAACGGCTGTGAAGTAGACTTTAAATCCCAAAAAGAAGTTTGGGTATATCCAAAATTAAGTCCCTGCAACCAATGATGATTTTGAGCAAGTGAAGCATCTTTATTAAATAATTGATAGTGAAAGCTGAATTGCAGCTTACTTTTCTCGGTATTAGACCCGATTAAAAAATATATTGGCTCATAAGCTTTTACATTCTTTAAATATGGCTGATAAAGGTCAAAGAACTCCTCATAAGATTGATACCTATTACCTTGTTTTCCGTTAAGAGAGGTATCTCCATTATCTTGAGCTTCGCCAGCATAACTCATATTAAGCCAATAAAGCATTATAATAATTGAATATAATATTTTTCTTAATATCGAATGTATCATCATTTTATTCCTTTAATATTTTTTTAACAAAAAATTCCAATTCTCTACTGTAATACAGTTAGCCCGCGACTTAAGATCCAAGATCATTTTGCTTAATAAGCTGATCATTTAGCCTTAACCATTCAATTATCAATCTCTTTAGCTGAATTTCATGAAAAATTTTATTAAATTTATTATCTTCCAATTTGTTCACTTCATCTATAAGATCATTCAGCGTTATTCGGCCTAAAGAATAATTTTTTTGGTCATCTTCAACAATTGATTGAGCGAATATAATTTTATCTTCGGCTATAGCAATAAGTTCTTTTTCCTTAATAATCTGTTCATTCAGGTTTTTAAGATCTGTATGTAGTTTTAGATGAATATTTTCCGAAGATAACTTCGTTTTCTTAAGTTCTATTTTAGCAGTTTCAAAGCGCGCTTTCTCCACCACTCGTGACATTGGCCAATCAAATGATAACCCCGCATAAACTGTTTGTTCTGGATCTTTTATATTATATTCTGATCCTTGCTGTAAATAGCCGGCTATTATATTTATTGATGGAAGCAATTCATTGGCATATTTATTAACCTCAAAACTAGTTTTATCTTCCAGCATTTTCAATATTTTAGCAGTTCGGCTTTGAGTATTAAACTTCAGATAATCAGAATTAAAGTTGATCTGTACATTTTCATAGGCTAGGGGATTTTCCGGTTGCAGCTTTGCCTGATCCTCCTGGCGAATCGATTGCTTTATCAGATTTAAATACTCATCATATTTATTCTCAAGAGATATTAATGCTTCTTTTTTTATGGCCACCTGCAAACTTACTTTATTAACATCTACAGGCAAAGCTATTTTAAATTTTTGTCTTTCTTTAATATTATCCAGTAATTTCAGATTTTCATTGTAAGAATTTCGAGCAGTATTCAGATTTTCATAAGCCGAATACCAGTTATAATAAAGCTGGATTAAGGTTGCTAAATAATCCTCATAAGCTTCAATGATCTGAAAATTGGCTACTTCTGTTTCCAATCCAATAATTTTCCCCAACAAACGCGTGTTTTTCCCCAAAGCGTTTTCCGCGATTGGCTGAGAAATCGCCAATTCAAATTCAGAGCTTATATCCCGAGAATTCGCGCTCAGAGTAGAACTGTATGCCCCGGAAATTTCCGTGCCGGTATAAGGAAAAAGTCTGCTCAAAGAAACCGTATTTTCTATAGCTTCATCATCCGGATCAAATAAAAAATTGTATTTACTTTTTAAAACCAAGACCCACTCACCTGCCGGCAGGCCCAAAGCTTTTCTATATTGCAACCCAAGCCGATCAATAAGAATTTGCTCAAAACGCGTGTCTTGTTTAGACGCAAGACCAATAAACTTTTCTAAAGACAACTTGTTGATATCTGTTGCATCAGACCAAACAAAACTTAAATTTATTTGGCTAAATAAAATAACCCCGCATCCAATTATCCATAAAACTTTTCGGTTCATGATAGCTGATACCTCGAATTTTTCATAATACTGTATATACAAGGGATTAAAAGCAATGTTATCGTCGTACCAAAAATAAGCCCCCAGGTAAGCGCTAACATCATTTGCGCAAGCATTGCGTCGTATCCTGCCCAGCCATATGCTGTGGGGATAATCCCAACAACTGTGGTAAGCGTTGTCAGCATCACCGCGCGCAAACGTGTTTTAGCAATATTAGCTATTTGCAGATTAAAACTTTGCTTATCTAAAGATGCGTCGAAATCAGAATTTAGCTTTACCAGCATAATAATCGCGTCATTGACAACTACTCCGGCAAGCCCCAAAGCTCCGATAACCGCGAAAAAGCCATACATAAAAATCCCATGCATCCAAAAAGCAAGGATTATGCCGACTAAACCAAAAGGGATCGTAATCATTATAATTAACGGTTGATTCAAAGAATTAAACAATAAAGCGAGAATAACATAAATTAAACCAATTGCCATAATAATCGCCATTAAAAAATTTCCTTGAGTCTCTCGGGTGTCTTTTACTTCGCCGGCAAATTCAATTATCGCAGAGGGGGTTTTAGCTGTAATTTTACTAAAAACATTATTTTCAAAATACTTTGCTATCTCTAAGGGTGTGCTCTTGGAATCAGGTTTTATATCAGCATAAATTATTGTCGTTCTTTTTAAATCATCTCTAACAATAGAATCCGGACTTACTATCTCCTCGACAATAACAATATCTTTAAGCGGTACAAGATAATTACTCGCATTTTCAACCGGAAGCTCTAGGACTTTATCAATACTATCCTTAGCATTTTCTACTGTAGAAATCCTTACATATACTTCATCTTCATCCCCTTTAAATTCATATAATATTTTACCTTCCAACGCAGCTCTAAGTGTAGATGCTATATCCAAAGGACTTATTGCTAGCCTTCTAATCTTATCACGATCTAATTTTATTCGATATTCAGGATTTAAAATTGGTCTGTCTATTTCCACATTAACTAATGCCGGGTAATTCTCCATTATGTCTGCTAATTCATCAGCAATCTCTCTGCGGCGGTTATTATTATTCTCCTTTACAAAAATCTCAATCGGACTATCGCCGCTCTGGCCTTGCCATGTCTTGCTGAATTTAATTTTCTCAATACTCTCAACTTTAGCAAAAGCCTTCTCCCATTCCGCAATCAGTTGATCAGCGCTTTTCTTACGTTTTTCTTTGGGCAAAATTTCCACGCTCATGCGCATATAGTTTTCTTGAGCAGCTGAGCCGTGTCTGGTTCGGCCAATTTCATTCCTAAACCCAACCACCTCTTGCCCTACATACTTAGCCACAATATCTTCTAGAGATTGAGCAAACCGTGCTGTTTCATAACGCTGTGTACCAGTAGGAGACTGCGCCGTAAGATTAATCTGCCGTGTCTCTTCTCCTGGGAACATAATAAATTTCATTTTTGCACCAGCAATAAAAGCAGATAAAGCCAATAGTAAACCAAACACTATAACTACAATAACTTTACGGGAAAGAATCAACTCTATAAATTTGCCATAAGCATTTTCCCAATAATCAAACCAATGTTTTTTAGAAACTTCCCTTGATAATACCTGATTACTGGAAAATTTTTTAAATAGCTTTTTCAGCCCTAACTTATCAATAATTTTTCCTGCCTTTTCGCCTAAAGGGATAATCATATGACCCGGGAGAATAAACAAAGCTTCAAATAAACTGCCGCCCAGCATAAAAAACACAATCAGCGGAATAAATCCTACCATTGCCCCGAATCTTCCGGTAAAAAAATAAAGCGGTACAAAAGCAACGCAAGTAGTTAAAATACTAGCGATTATCGGTAAAAAAACAAACGAAGTCCCCTTGCTGGCAGCCTCTTTTATTTCCATTCCCTGAGCTCTGAGCCGGGTAATATTTTCCGCGACAACAATCGCGTCATCTACTACCATCCCCATAACAATAATAACTGCGGCT
>JAHITE010000054.1 GCA_018817585.1 Candidatus Omnitrophota bacterium | reverse complement strand
TGAGAGGATTGTTGTTAACCACCCGGAAGCAGAAGTTTTCTATAACTTCCCCATAATAAACGACAAAGGCAGAACCTCAAAAAGTGAAGTTCTGCCCATGTTACAGTTTGGCTCCCCCGCGAGGACTCGAACCTCGGACAAATTGGTTACAGGAATTCCCTTAAGTTTCCTTAAGGCCTGGACTATCTCATCTCCATATCTGCTATACAGATTTAGGAGCCGGGCGCTTCGAATCGCTTACGCGAACCTACTTCCTTGCGGAATAGTCTCTGCACCTTCCCTTGAATGTCAAGGGCTTGGCTCAGGATTCCCATATGATTATTAATACCATCACTTAGGCTTTCCTGAATTCACCCGGTTTTCATCTTGATGTTTCCACCAAGAGCTGCTATTTTGGCATGAAGTTCGCGATGACAATTGGCACAAATTAATACGCATTTTTCAATTTCAGCCTTAACTTTTTCCCAAGATCTTGTATATCCCTTTTGAGATATACCGAAATCCTTGTGACGACTATCAAGGTGATGAAATTCCAATGCTTCAGGACAATTATTGTAGCCGCAAATTTCGCATTGACCACCTTTGTGGGCAACTGCTTTGACTCTTAAATCTTTGCGACGCCTACGAACAGCTTCAATAAGATATTCTCTTCTATCCGCATACGTTCTCTTATCCTTTTTCCGCACCAAAAGCACCTCCATCATGCTCTGACTACAGCCAATCGCTCTACCAACTGAGCTACAGGGGAACTAATATTTTAGCTAATAGCCTATGGCTTATAGCTAATATATAAAAAGAACAATGTTACTTATTTCAAACATTCCCATTATACCTTCTTTTTCGGGACAGGGGAACTGATATTTTTTTGTATTTAACTATTATTCAATCTCTTCGGTCTTAGCAGTAAGACTTCCGAGTAAAAAACTGATTATTGTACCGCTGGCAAAAACACCAACCAAACCATTAATCGCGGAATTCAGTGTGATATTAACAATTGCCGCTACCCAACCGCCAACAGTATTTGTCAGCAATGACCCGAAAAAATTTCCAATAAAGGAAAAGATCGCCAAAATTATAGCCAACATTACAAATAAACCACTGTTTTTCCAAAACAACTGTTTGGTAAATGCTATGCCTTTTTTCAAAGATACTATCGCTTTGCCATCTTCAATAACCGCAAAATACTGACCAATAAGCAATGGAATCGCCACTAAAAAGGCCGCGATAACCGTTATTAGTAATAAAATTCCACCCATGGCATTAAAAAATACATTATTACCGCCGCCCATGGCAATACATAATCCAGTTAAAAATGCACCAATAAACCAAAGAACAATTGTTACAGCTCCTCCAATGCAATTTATCGTCAGTAAGCGGACAAAATATTTTACGCAATTTTCGATAAAAACGCTCAAGTTAATCTGCTTGGTTTTTATCTGACCATATACTGCCGAAAAAATTCCGCCTTCCATAAAAATCCACAAAAGGAGTAATATCGGAAATAAAACCAACAATGTTCCGGTTATTGATGTAATTTTTTCCGGCGTGGGATTCACACCAATAACCATCAGCATGCCCAAAGCAGTAATAAAATTAAAACCAACTATTGTCAGGATTAATACTGTAGAACCTTTTAATACTTCAAACCCTTTTTTTAATGCTTCGAACACTCCCATATAATACTCCTTTGTCTGTGGTCGAAAAAAATCATATCTATTGTAGAAAGAAATTTTAGCAAGAATGCGGGACATTGTCAAGAGGTAACTTCTCTTCTCCCGGCTAATGCCTCGAAAATTGTTGCTTGATCAATATGCCCAAGATTACTGCCCACAGGAATCCCCCGGGCTATTCGCGAAACTTTTATTTTTAAAGGCTGCAAAACCTGCTTAATGTATTGAGCTGTGGTTTCGCCTTCACGACTAGAACTAGTCGCAATAATAATCTCATTTATGCTTTCTTGTTTCAGACGATAAAACAGTTTTTTAAACGATAAATCACTGGGTCCGGTACCGTCTAAGGGAGAAAGCTTGCCCCCTAAAACATGATATAAACCCTTATAATAACTAGTGCGTTCAATAGCAATAACATCCTGAGCGTCTTCAACAATACAAATAACCTTATCTCTTAAATGCTTATTCTGGCAAATTGGACATAAATCCTGCTCAGAAAAATAATTGCAAAGATTACATTTCTTGGTATATTCTTTGGCATTCATAATCGCGTCGGCTAATGCCTTAGACCGCGCCGCCGGAGCTTTAAGTAGTGATAAAGCCATTCTTTCTGCTGATTTAGGTCCAATAGTCGGGAGTTTTGACAGCTCTTTGATCAGATCCTCTAAAAACTTTGGATATCCTGCCATACATTCTTTCCAAAACACAGATTAAAGCTTGCTTATCTGTGTATTATTAATCATCGGGATTAACGATTCTTCCCTTAAAAACATCAATAGCCGATTGAATAACATCATCCATATCCGCTTCTTCATCAGGATCAATAATCCCAAAATCTTCCTCTATATCAAGCTCTTCACTAAGAACCTCAGGGGAAACTCGCTCTCTTTTTATCAAATCAAGCCTAACGTCTCGCGCAAGTAATTGACTAGCCGCGCCTTCAATAATTTTCAGGTTTTGGCTTTCAATTAAATTTTCTCGATGAAACTCGCAAGCATCAGGAAATCCTACCTCTACTTTATTATTATGCACATTTAACGGCCGACCCTCAGCTAAATATACTCCCAGTGTTATCTTTTGCTTTTTTACATTTTTCACAATTTGCGGCCAGGCTTTGCAAACAACATCTAGACTCAAGGATCCAGCTGAATTTCCTCCCCCCCCCTGATTATCAACAGCCAAAGGATTAATTGACGACTGGGCTCTAAGATCATTGGGCTTTTTCGGTAAAATAACCGGCTTTTCATAGCTTGTTGAATCATTTCCGCTTTTCTTAAAATAAGCTTTTGTCTCAACTGGTTTATGGTTTACTGGCGATTTACTTACCGGGTCACTAAGAATATTACTCTGACGATTTCCAAGCTTAAGCTCTAAATTATTTATTTTTTGTAGTAATTTATCTGCCGCCAACAAACCGTCTTGGCGGGATATTTTTATCAATGCCATTTCCAAAAATAAACGAACCATGCCTTGGCGTTTCATCCGTTCCTGGGCCTGCAATAATACCGTGAGGCAATACAAGATATTGTCTAATTCAAATTTTATACTTTGCTGCTTTAATTTCTGCTTATCTTCTTGAGGTAATGTAACTAATTTTTCATTATCACATTTCAACATCATCATATCTCTAAAATGATCAATAAAAGAAGTAATCAGCTGCGCGGGATCTTTTCCTGATTCTAATAATTCATCAAGCAAAGCCAAGTTATTAGCAATGCAGGCAGCAGATAACTGGTCGACAACTTTAAAAATAGCATCCTTGGAAACAAGCCCTAATACAGCATTGACTGAATCCAGCGTGATTTGTCCGGCACTAAAACTATTTAACTGGTCAAGAATAACTTCCGCATCACGCAAACTGCCATCCGAACTTTTAGCAATAGCATATAAAGCATCTTCGGCGCATTGTATTTTTTCCTCGGCAATCAGCTTTTTAAGCTTAATGATTATTCCGGCGGTAGTAATCTTGCGGAAATCAAACCGCTGACAACGCGATAAAATAGTAGGCAGAACCTTATGCGGTTCAGTTGTGGCAAAAATAAATTTCACATGAGCCGGCGGCTCTTCCAATGTCTTCAGCAAAGCATTAAATGCTTCGGTGGTTAACATATGCACTTCATCAATAATGTAAATTTTAAAACGGCTAGAGGATGGGGCAAATTTTACATTCTCACGCAGAGTTCGAATCTCATCAATTCCCCGATTAGACGCGCCATCAATTTCTAAAACATCCAAACCACTGCCTTTGGCTATTTCCATGCAAGAATCACAAATATTGCAGGGCTTAGCGGTTGGCCCTTTTTTACAATTCAAGGCTTTTGCTAAAATACGCGCTGTCGATGTTTTTCCAATGCCCCTGGGTCCGGAAAATAAATAAGCATGCGCCAAATTATCCTGCTCAATAGCGTTAGTTAAAGTTGTAGCAATATGCTCCTGATCAATTAATTCATCAAAATCTTTTGGTCTATATTTACGTGCGTATGCTAAATGAGCCACAATAATTATCTCCGATAATTTAATTACTAATTACAAGTTATGAATGACAAATTAAAAGCCAATCGATAAAAAACATTCTTTTAACATATAAAAAAACTTTTTAACAATACATCCAACTAATCGCTATACGCTATTGTTTAATAAGCAAACTTTACTATATATACTAAATAGGCAAAATAACAGCTAATAAATATTATACCTTCATTTCTCGTGATTGCGCGATCCTTACGTGTAAAAAGATAAATCATCAAAGCAAAAATAATCACTAAAGGCATGGTTACCATTTTAGTCTGGATATCAATAACTAAAGGATTAATCATCGCGGAACAGCCTAAAACCCATAAAATGTTTAATATATTGGCGCCGATTACATTGCCTGCCGCCAAATCACCCATTTTTTTCCTGCTGGCAATAATTGCCGTAACCAGCTCAGGCAATGAGGTCCCAACCGCAATCATTGAAACACCAATCACAATCTCCGGAACTTTAAAAAACTCCGCCACCGCTGTTCCGGAAGGAATAATCGCGTATTTTGCCGCAATTACGACTCCCGCGGCTCCAGCGGCAAAGTTCAGAATATCTTTTCTGATTGTTTTTATTGATCCGGTTTTTTGTTTTCCCATCGAGTTAGATTTTAAGTGTCTTCTAACCACAAATATAAAAAAACCAACCATCATTAATGCTAAGATAAACCCATCCGCAAAACTCAGCATTCCATCCCACATCAGAATTAATAAACCCACGCCAATCACACAAAGGAATTTTAATTCTTGATTAATTGTTTGTTGGCTTAACTTTACAGTTCCAATAACCGCGGCAATGCCTAAAATCAGTCCGATATTAGCTAAGCACGAACCAGTTGCATTGCCCACGGCAATCCCGCCAACATTCATATAAGAGGAAAAGGCTGATACGGCAAATTCCGGCATCGTTGTTGCCAAACTGACAATAGTCAACCCAACAATACTTCGCGGTATATTAAAAAAAGCGGCAATTGCCTCTGAAGCGCTGGTAAATAAATCAGCGCTTCTTATAATAACAAAAATTCCCACAAAAAGAATTAGAAAATCTTTATATATACCCAATTAATCTGCCTCTGGAATGTAACAACAAAAACACCAAGAAAAGTGTTTGTATGCGCCTAACCTGCTTTAATATTATCGCAAACAGAAGATGAAGTCAATCTTGAATTATTAAATCAAAAACAAAGTTTACACTCTTAAGACATCGATCTATCTGATAGGAAACTGAATTGTAACTGTAGTTCCCTGCCCGGGAAGACTCTGCAAATAAATATCCGCTTTATTCGCTTGGATAATATTATAAGAAACCGTTAAACCAAGCCCAGTACCAGCATCTTTTGTGGTAAAAAAAGGATCAAACGCTTTCTCCAAGACTTCACTCGTCATCCCTTTTCCCGTATCTTGAATATCAATCTTTACGCACTGGTCAGAGCAATAAGTTTTAACTTTTATCTCTCCCTCGCCAATGATCGCGTCTTCAGCATTGGTTAAAAGATTCATCATTACTTCCTGCAATTCTTTGGCGTTTATTTTTATCAGCGGAAGAGCTTCCCCATACTCACGAACAATCCTAATATTATTAATATTAAATTGATGCTCTATAAGAATTACTACCTCTTCCACTATTTTATTCACCTCTACAGGCGCAATACCCGCCTTCCCTGGCTTAGAAAATTTAAGCAAACGCATTATTATTTCCTTGGCTCTCTGACATTCCGATATAATCGTCTTTAGATTATTTTTTACTTCCAAATTTTCTGGACTTTCCATAAGTGACAATTGAGCGCTACCGGAAATAATCATCAACGGATTATTCACTTCATGCGCCATTCTGGAAACAAATCTGCCAAGTTGAACAAAACGCTGAGATTTCTCAATTTCTTTACGATCACTAATATCTTCTCCTGAACTTAGTAGTTCAAAAATCTGATCGCTGCTATCACGCAAATATACATTATGCCAGGCAATTAACCTTCCCTTGCCATCCCTGCTGATAATCGCATTTTCCAAATAAGGAATTTCTGCCTGCTGAGCCAATACCGTCTGCTTAAACTGCTCTTTAGCCTGCTCTCGCATTGATTTAACAACAAAATTATCAAACCAATTATAATTCAGAATATCCTTTTCTTCCCGGCCTAAAAGCTCACAACCTTTTTTATTAATAAGCGTAACCTCTCCCCTTAGATTTAAAGCCACAATAATAACACTGGCAATCGATAGATAATTTTGCGCCTTATCTTTTGCCTGCTCCAACCGAACCGCTATTTCTTTACGTTGTTTTATTTCATCAGCCAGATGCTTTTTCTGCTCAATAAACCGCTTAATCAATCGGGAAATTTGCCCAAACTCATCTCTCCCCTTTTCCAGAATATTGACATAAGACGCGTCCTCCGCGCTCAAAGCCTTAGAAATATAATCTAAAGGCCTGTCTATCCATTTTCTAAAAAACAATAATAAGAGAACAATAATAGTAATCCCCAACACAACAACCAGCCGCAATATATCTCTTGTGGCATGAGAAAAAGCGCGCAATCCCGCCATTTCTTTTTTAACTAAAATCCTCGCAACCATACTCTTATCCCATGATCGCAAGTCAAATCCAAAAGAAAGACTACCATCCAAAGGATTGAGCGGCTCCGGCCTTTCTAAAAAAGAAACCTTGCTATTTGAAAGGACTGATAGCTCTTCTAAAAATGCGGTATTCCATAATTTCCCGATTAACAAATATCCTTCAGGAGGATTTTTCCGGTCTTTATCAACTTGATAAACAATAACAGCCCCATGAATTTCAACTATACCCGCGGTTGTCTTAATAAAAAAATGACAGAACTTATTGCCTTTGAAAAAAATACGCTTCAGGTTTTCCTGACTTACAGGAGTTTTCACCAATGACTTTAACTCCTGACTGCCAGATGCGTTATATATCAAACAAAAGTCAGAATCATAAATCCAAGCAAAATCAGAGGAATATGTCTTAATCCCGGAAGCAATATTAGTATCAGCCCAATTAATATCTTTGGTTTTAATAAAGTCAGCTGTCGCATCACACAAAGAATAATCATTAGCAAAAGTCAGCTGCATTTTCGCCATAATCGTCAAAAGCTTTTCGATAGTTTTTTGTTGCTCAGATTGTGTTTGCTTTTGCAATTGGCGCAAATTGTAGTTTTCGGAATTGATAAGCAGGGATAAAGCTAGAGTAAAGAAAACAGCAATCGTAATAAGGAAGAGCGAAAATTTAGTTCTAGCCTTCATTAATCTCTCCAAGAAAAAAGTTTGTTATTATTAAAACAGATATTATCATAACATACACGCTGGAACAAGGCAATACCCTGGACAGCTTCATGTGATTTTCAGCTAATATCGTTATTCTGTCTTCAGCTTCTCTTTCGGATAAACAAAGCGCTCACCCATCCTGAAACAAAACCACACAATAAGGTGATAAAAATTATCATTGCCCGGCTTGTAGCAAAAGACCAAAATAAAAATGAAACTTTCACCGGTGTTTGATTTTGCATAATAAAAACCAGCAATAAACCAATCAAGCCTGCCACTACTCCCATTTTCCAATTCATATAAACTCCTTATTGGTTAAAACTTTTTTTTAAACTTCAGCCACAAATTAGTTTCCCCAGGTTGATCAAGATTTTCTTTGCGCCCGTTATTTATTGTCTTTTCCGCTTCCAAAAAAACAGAGTTTGAAAGTTTCTGGTCAATACTCACTTTCTGACTAACGGTTTCATTTTCTTGCTTAACCCCTGTTTGTTCAACCTCATACCTAATTCCTGTTGAGCGGGAAATTTCCTTAGATATTTGCGCTTCTTTGGTTTTCCCATCATATTTAATTGATACGCTATCAACCCCAAGCAATTTCGCGATCCGCTTGCCAGCCGTGCCAAAAATAAAATAATCAAATAAATCCGCGGACAGCTCCGGACTAATTTTGCTATTTTCCAAACTGCCGGATACACCCTTCCATGTCTGGTTGGTAGCCAGCATAACTACTAATTTATCCTTTGCTAAAACAGGCTCAGAATTTAATATTATTTCCGGATTTTTAACATCGCCTTTAACCGCAATCCTGATTTTTGTTTTTTCAACAACAGCATTACCCAAGATATTCATAACTGGCTGTAGAGGCTCCTGGGTAAACAGAATACTGCTTTCCTGTAATTTAACTAAAGCTGTTTTTTTCCCCAACAATTCTCCGGACTTAAAACTGATTTTACCCTTAAGCTTTAACTCTTGATGAACATCGCTAAAGCTTAAATTAAAAGCAACCGGACAATTCCTCAGCACAAATTGATTCCATTTTAATTCACGGATAAAAACAGTTCCGGATATTGTCGGGTTAAACAATTGCCCCTGGATCTTAATATCGCAATCCTCAAGTATTCCGGAAATATTTTTTACATTCTTCATCTTAGGCAAAAGATCAAATAATGCCCGAACATGCAACAGTTTCGAATAAGCCGAAACATCAAAATTATTATCCTTATAGGATCCATAAGCCATGATCGTGTCAAAGTTCGGCAAAAACAATCGCGCATTCGCGGCCTTAATGTTTAATCCCGCGAGATTTAAACTATCCAAGCTGACATCAAGCTGCTGAATTTTAACAATACTTCCCTGTGGAAAAATTTTTATATTATTAAGCTCAAGATTATAATAAGTAATCCCTTGCGCCAAATTACCCTGGGTGGAATCAATCTTCAATTCATCTGTTTGAGTATAATGACTAGCTCCTAAGCGGGTAAGCATCAGCGAGCCGGCTTTGGTAAAAATAAAAAAATAAATCAGCCCAAGCGTCAAGATCAAGCCAAAAGCAAAAACAATTCCTATTTTATTTGATTTAAACTTAAGCACATTCTTAAAATCATTCTTGATTATACTGTTTACACTCAATGGCATTTTTACCATTTTTCTTAGCGATATACATTAGGGAATCGGCTTTATTAATTATTTCCGCAATAGTTTGTAAAAGCAAATCGCCGGTTTTATGGCCCCAATTGTCATTTATTTTTTTAAAATTATCCACATCCATATACGCAAGACTAAACATCCGGTCATGTCTTTTTGATCTTTCCATCTCCATCTCAGCTAATTCATAAAAAAATCTTGAGTTAGCTACTGAGGTTAAATAATCAATTAACCCAATGAATACAATAAGAAGCATGCTTAAAAACAATATCCCAGGCCGCGACATTTTTCTCAGGGCTTGTAAAATATTTTCTAAAACCATTTTTTCCTCTTAAAAAACATTATCATTCCGCCAGCTATACACAACATCACCACCCACACGCCCAAATAACCATATTTCCAGCCCAATTCCGGCATATTCCATGGTGACGCTTCATGGTTAAAATTCATTCCATAGATCCCGGCAATAAACGTCATCGGAATAAAAATAGTGGCAATCATAGTTAAAACTTTCATCACTTCATTCATCTTATTGCTCAGGCTTGACATGTAAATATCTACCATTCCGGAAATCATATCGCGAAAAGTTTCAATAGTATCAATAACCTGTATAGTATGATCATACAAATCTTTTAAAAATATGTGGGTTTGACGCTTTATCAGCGCTGATTCCCCGCGTTCTAATCCGCTAACCACTTCTCTTAAAGGCCAAACTGATTTACGCAAATATATCGTATCATTTTTCAGCTTATGAATTTTATGCAGCATTTTAGGATCTGGATTAGAAACCAAATCTTCTTCCATGACTTCTATCTTATCTCCCATCTTCTCTAAAATCACATAATAACCGTCTACAATAGCATCCATCAAAGCATAGGCCAAATAATCCGGTCCCATTTTTCTTAATCGGCCTTTATTATTTCTAATCCGTGTACGGATTGAGTCAAAAACATCACCCTGAGTTTCCTGAAAAGAGATAACAAAATTCTTCCCGAAAATTATACTTACCTGCTCAGAAACTATTTCCTTTGCCTGTTCATCAAACATAATCATTTTTAAAACCACAAAAATATGCGCTTCAAAATCATCATATTTAGGCCTCTGCCCAGTATTTAAAATATCTTCAAGGACAAGCGGATGAACATCAAAATGATACCCAAGATTTTCGATAAGTTCAAGATTCTGCAATCCATCAATATTTATCCAGGTAACTGTTGCCGTATCTTTAAATGAAAAACATTCTTTAATATCTTTTATTTCTTTTTCCGTCAAATTGTTGTGGTCATAATCAAGAAGCGTGATTTTTACCGGCTGTTTCGATCTTTCCCCCACATGGACTAATGCTCCCGGAGATAGTCCCGCGGTTTGTGATATTTTTTTAATAAATCGCGCCATTGCTCCCCCTTAATTTAAGCAGCAAGAAATTTTAATCCCATCAAACAATCCTTGCTTTATTGAAAAACAGAATACCACTGCATACCTTATCTTATGTTATATATTATATTGCTTTTTCTGTCCGGTAACAAGAACATCCTAAAAACCTTTATTCCAAAAAAACAAAAGCACGGAAAATTTATCCGTGCTTTATGAATTTAAATAACTAACTTTTACCCTGATGCGGCAATAAAGATATTTTTAAACAGTTTTCACTAGTATGCGTGGACCACGCGAAACAATATCATGTACTTGTATTTTAATAATTGCTGCCCCCTCAATATCCGGAAACTCAAACGTGCTATGTGCCTTTGCCCTGCGAATACCCTCAATTATTCTTTTTGTGGAAAAATTAAGTTCACGCTCTTTTAATTGCTCAATCAATTCATCATGAATTTTCCCGGAATCTAAAAGTTCCGCGGTGCCGGAAAGCTGATAATCAATTAAATTTTCCTGATCAATGATTGGAAAAGCAACATTAGAATGTTTTTTGATATTATCCCAAGTTGTGCCTTTTACATAATCAACTAAAAATACTTTATCTTGGTCACACTTAAGCATAAACTTATTAGCAACATTCGGCATACCTTTATCATCGCTAGTTGCCAAAGCAATCCAATCCTCTTCTTCTAAATACTTACGAATAGAAACAGGAATTATCATATGCGCCACTTTACCATCGCCTTCCCCAGTAAATGATATTGAGCTGCCCTAAATATTTGTCCAGTTTTTTATATATTTTAAACTGCGAATCAATCAGTGTTCACGCGGAATTATTTGTAGGAATTGTTTATATATTATTATATTTTTATTTTACCACAATCCCTAGGATTTTCAACAAATAATATTTACGAGTAAAGTTTAAAAATATTCTAAAAAATCCACTAGCACTTAAAAACATTTATAAACTTACGAATTACAAGATTGCTGAATATATTTTTACCAGGTGGTCATTTATAGGTCAGGGGGCCAATTCAGTCATAACAAATAAAATTGGTTGCTTCGTAAATAAAGTGGACTTTTTCTAAAGATGATGGGAGAAGATTTTGACAGTTAAGGGATGGGATTTTTGAGGTTTACGTTAAGGAATATGCGTTTAGATAATTAAGTATTGTGTCCTTGGAATTTCCTGCACCATGCTTCAGGCGTTGGGGTTGACCTTTACTGCCATTTATGATAGTCTTAAAACATATTCATTCTAAACTTATGCAAAAAACTATCTTGTTTTATTGTTCTGTGCTTTTTATTATCAGCCTAGGCTATTTCTTTTTTCCCAGGATATGCTTTGGTGATGATTTTTTTCCGCAAGAGTATTCCTCTCAGATTCGTGTTTCATCAACATATGCTAAGCAGTCAAACTCACGTTGGTATTATACTGACATTTTTATCCCGATATACAAACACACAGGGTCAGTCGCCTACGGAACACATGAATTTCTCTTTTTCGCTAATCCCAAGGTTACAAATACTACATTATCAACTAACGAAGAAAATATCGGGCTCGGAGTACGTTATCTTACGGATGACCTATTCTTCAACGAAGAAATAATTATCGGCGCGAATGTTTTTTTTGATACAAAACACAGTATCCACGAGATACGTCACAATCAATTAGGCACTGGCATTGAATTCCTGTCGCGCCAGATTGATCTACGCTTTAATTACTATCAGCCTGTTTCAAGTAAAAAAATTTATAATGCCTATTATGCGTTTGGCCAAGAGAGTCTGCTGGAGCATTATTCTGAGGAAGAAGCTCTCCCGGGTTTTGATTGCGAATTAGGGTTGCTTCTGCCCGGCATATCTGATTTTATAGAAACAAGAATATACGGAGGAGGATATCAATATAATGCTACCATAAATAACGATATCTCCGGAACAAAAGCAAGGCTTGAAGTTTATCCTTCTCCTTTTCTTACTCTTTCTTTGGAAAGCAAAAATGACAGCGCGCGCGGTAATGAAATGTTTATCGGAGGACAGATAACTATTCCCTTTGATCTTCGCGGCTGGTTTGAAAGAAAAAATCCCCTTGGAAAAATAGAAAATGTTCCCTTATTCAGAAAAAATGCCCGCAGCGTAGCGGAACGAATGACTGATCCAATAGTCCGGGATTTAGATATTATAACTGTTGAAAAAAACTGTTCAAAAAAAATACATGATGTTATTTTTGTAAACAATTCCAATGA
>JAHITE010000053.1 GCA_018817585.1 Candidatus Omnitrophota bacterium | reverse complement strand
TTCTTGGGTAGTTTCTTGGGTAGTTTCTTGGGTAGTTTCTTGGGTAGTTTCTGAGGTAGTCTTTTTAGGAATTTTCTTAAACCTTATCACAAAACTACCATCCACCACTTGATATTCCGGTAAAGGCAGACCATCTGCTTTTAATAATTGATTGATTTTTTGAATCCCCGTACCAAATGACTCGACATAACCAACCAAGTATAATAGTCGCGCAATAGAGGGATTACGCTGATATGATTTATGCTCTTTATTTAATTTAGATATAGTCATGCCCTCAATTAAATCTCCGGGTGACCAAATTTCTAAACGGTCATCATACAATAAAACATCAATATCGCTGGCAATCCGATAATCCCGATGCGATACAGCATTTGCAACTGCTTCGCGTAATGCTAAAAGCGGCCATTGATATTGCCACTCTCTTTGCGCTGTTTTAGGATTAATAAATGATGTTTTGCGTGTTTCTGATAGAAAAAACTGCTGCGTTGCCGCGACTTGCTCAAATATATTACTTTGAATGATTCGCGTATTAAGAATCGGATATGTTTTATCAGTACCGCCAAACACCGCGCATTTAACCACAGCATTGGGATAATGTTTTTGAATCTTATTGCCAAAAGCCAGCACCCCAGCTGTTGTTATTTTATTATCTTTCAAGAGATTAAGCTTATCTAGAATATGCGTTGGTTTATCAACATCCTTAACTGAAAAACGTCTTTCTTCTATTGCTTTTTCAACAAACCATTTCAGAACCTTGGAATTTACTTTCTCTTTATAATCTAAAACAGGAAGCTGATCAAAGCGCTGCTTAGCATGATTTCTCTCAAACAACATCTTTTCAACTTCAGAAGAACTCAAATAAGCATTACTTGTTCCTACCCGTTTATAATACACGCCTTTAAATTGATAGGGCTTATCCTCGTTACTTTTAACTTCGACTTTTAAGACTTGCTTATTATCAATCGTCTCTTCACTGATGCTGGGATAAAGACGCGGGGTGATTGAGGATAAAATTGTGGTTGTGACATGTTTAATAGTTGAGTCTGATATATTTTGTCCTATAACATTACCATTATCCTCAATGCCAAAATAAACAACACCCTCAGCAGTATTGGCAAAAGCGCATAAATCTTCCAAGGCTTTTTTCAGCTCTGCCGTAGATTTTTTAAATTCAATTTTATTTGATTCTCTTAATTTCATTTGGCTTTGAGGTTCACCTTTTTCAAATTTTCTTTAATCAGCAAATTAAGCTTTTCTTCCTCTTTTAGCTGTTCCTCAAATTCTTTTTTCAAGCCAGTAAAGCGCTCATTAAAATCAAAATCATCATCTTCATCCGGCAAGCCAACATATCTGCCCGGAGTCAGCACATAATCAAGGTCTCTAACCTTTTCAATAGATGTGGAATTGCAGAACCCTTTCACATCCTCATATTTACCTTTGAGTTTACGCCAATTATGATAAGTTTGCGCTATGTGTTGAATATCATCTGGTGAAAACTCCTTGGTTCTACGATTAATCAAATGCCCCATATTGCGCGCATCAATAAACAGAATTTCATCCGTGCGGTTTCTGTATCCGCCATTAGCTTTATTTCTACTTAAAAACCAAAGGCTTGCGGGAATCTGCGTGTTTAAAAATAACTTTGCCGGCAGATTAACAATGCAATCAACTAATCTGGCTTCAATCAAGGATTTGCGGATATCACCTTCTCCTGAGGTTTTGGAGGTCAAAGAACCTTTGGCCAAAACAAAACCCGCCATGCCTTTAGGACTAAGATGATATAGAAAGTGCTGTATCCAGGCATAATTGGCATTGCCGGGAGGCGGCGTACCGAATTTCCAGCGGCCATCAGTTTTAAGCAATTCCCCACTCCAATCGCTATCATTAAAAGGAGGATTGGCAATCACATAGTCCGCTTTTAAATCCTTATGGCTGTCATTCAAAAAAGATCCTTCATTATTCCATTTAACCTGAGAGCTATCTATATTACGAATAGCCAGGTTCATTTTTGCCAAACGCCAGGTAGTTTGATTGCTTTCCTGTCCATAAATAGATAGATCATTTACTCTGCCTTGATGGCTGGATACAAACTTTTCTGATTGAACAAACATACCACCGGAACCGCAGCAAGGGTCAAATACTCGGCCTTTGTGCGGCTCAAGCATTTCAACAAGTAATTCAACAACGCTTCTCGGAGTATAAAACTGCCCGCCCTTTTTCCCTTCAGCCAGAGCAAATTCTCCCAGAAAATATTCAAACACATGCCCAAGAATATCAGCACTGCGAGCTTTGGCATCACCCAACGCGATTTTGCTAATCTCATCAATTAATCCCCCAAGATTTGTCGGATCAAGATTGCCGCGAGCATATACTTTAGGCAATACGCCATTAAGCGATGGGTTTTCCTTTTCAATAATATCCATTGCCTCGTCAACTATTTTCCCAATCGTCGGCATTTTGGCATTAGAACGCAAATGATTCCAACGAGCAATTCCCGGAACAAAGAAAACATTTTCCGCTTTATATTCATCTTTATCCTCTGGATCCGCTCCAGAATAATTCCCTTTACCAGCTACGAGTTTATCGTGCAGTTCTTCAAAAGTATCAGAGATATATTTTAAAAACATTAACCCTAAAACTATATGTTTGTATTCAGCCGCGTCAATATTCTTTCTAAGCTTATCCGCAACTTTCCAAAGTTGTTTTTCAATCGGCTCATCTTGAGTCTTGTTGTTTTTAACTTTTGCCATGTTTTCTCCAAATTCTTATAATAATTATAAAATTCCTTCATCGCTAAAACTATAAAAACCCTCATTACCAATAATGATATGATCTATTAATTTAATTTGCATCAGCTTTGCAGCTTCACTTAATTCTTTGGTAAACTTTTCATCTTGAGGACTTGGCTTTATCCTAGCACTAGGATGATTATGCGCGCAAATGATTGATACCGCGAATTTTTGCAAAGCTCCATGGATAATTTCCCGCACAATCGGCATAGCATGATTTACTGTGCCTATTGCCGCATCTTCAATATTAATTATGCGATTGTCGCTATTAAGATACGCAACCTTAAAAATCTCAGTTTTTAAATCCCGCATTTGCGGCATAAGAATATCCACAAGCTCTTTTGCTGATTTTATTTTCTGTTTTCCAGCAACAAGTTCATCTTCACGGAACCGCCTACCAATCTCAAGAGCCGCCTGAATATGCGCAAGCTTTGCGCTGCCCAGCCCTTTAAACTCTTTCCAATCCCGCGCGTCTGTTTGAGTCATATTGCGAAATGTGCTAAATTTCTTAAGAATATTCCGAGCAAGATCAATCGCGCTGGTACCTTTAGTTCCAGTGCGCAGAAGAATAGCCAACAACTCAGACTTACTCAAAGTTTTCGCCCCATTCTTGAGAAGCTTCTCTCTAGGCCGATCATCTACTGGCCAACTAATAATCCCTTGCGATTTCTTTTTCATAACACACCCTTAAAAACAAAAAGCCGAAGGATTCTTATCCTTCAGCCCCTATTCCAGTTATAACAAATACAATTTGATTTTCATCACATTATTTAATCCCATATTTAGATAAATTCAAAAGCCAAAAAATATTCTTCGCTCAATACAATAGCCCATCTAGACAATTTCTAAATTATCTAATATTTTACTAGGAATTTAAAAACCTAATAATATGTAATAATTATACTACCCCCGTACTAGTTAAACAACCCCTAAAATTAATGGGGATATAAACTTGCTATATCTCTAAACCTATGGCTATATTGTAATGACAGCAAAGGAGATGATTATGGAACAGGCAAAACTCAGGGAAATTATGGGGCACAAAGATTACACATTATCAGAGCTAAAGGTTAAATATAAGGCCTTATATGGCCCTGAAAGCGCCACACCAAGCAATAAAGTTATGGCGCAAGATTGCCTATAAACTGCAGGAAATTGAACACGGGGGGCTTTCCAGCCAAGCACAGGGCAAAATTGAGGAGTTTATCCAAAAATATGATCCCGTTAACAATAAAGCCCTTAGGCCAATAAATGATTTTGATAAAAAAGGCAAAAAATCAAAATTATCTCGTGACAAGCCCCTCTCCTTCGCTCGGGACAAGCGTCTGCCCATCCCCGGCACCCTCATTACTAAGGAATACAAGGACATGCATTTAGAAATTAAGGTTCTTGAAAAAGGGTTTGAATATAACAAAAAACACTATGGCAGCTTAACTGCCATAGCTAAGGAATTAACCGGAGCGCATTGGAATGGATATTTGTTTTTTAATTTATAAAACATCGATTAACACTGATTGCAAAAAGAAAGATGGACACAGATAAAAATGGAACCTAAACCAAAGAAAAGAATCTACTGCGCTATTTATACCCGCAAGTCTACATCCGAAGGCTTGGACCAGGATTTTACAACTCTTGACGCGCAAAGAGAATCCGCGGAAAATTATATTGCCAGTCAAAAATCAGAAGGCTGGATTGCGCTTCAAGAACAATATAATGATGGCGGTTTTACTGGCGCTAATCTTGAAAGACCTGCGCTTAAGAAACTTTTAGCCGCGATAAAAAATCATACTGTGGATTGCGTTGTAGTATACAAGGTAGACAGATTATCCAGATCCCTCTTAGACTTCTCTCGACTGCTAGAGTTTTTTGATCAGCATAATGTTACTTTTGTCTCAGTAACCCAACATTTTAATACAAATTCCTCCATGGGCCGACTTACTCTTAATATCTTGCTTTCCTTCGCGCAATTCGAAAGAGAGCTTATCAGTGAGCGCACTAAAGATAAAATGGGCGCTGCCCGCAAAAGAGGTCAATGGTTAGGCGGCAGACCACCATTAGGTTTTGATATCGATCGAGAAAATAAACGCCTAGTTATCCATCCTGAAGAAGCAAAACTGATAAAAGAAATTTTTGATCTTTATTTAAAAGTTAAATCCTTATTACAAGTAGCCAAAATACTAAATAATAAAGGTACTAGAACAAAATACTCTATTCATAAAACAGGAAAAACATTTGGCGGAAAAACGTTTGGAGTAACCCACATCCAATCTATCATCCGTAATGTTTTATATATTGGAAAAGTAAACTACGCGGGACAAATATATAATGGCCAACATGACGCAATTATCGACGAGGAAACTTTTAATGCTGCTCAAGAAACCTTAAAGCTGAATCGCAGAGAAAGAAAAGTTACGAAAAATACAGAATGCACTGGACTGCTTAGCAAACTCTTGCATTGCAAAACCTGCAATACATTAATGTTTCATACTTATACCTTAAAAAAAGATTTACGTAAATACCGCTATTACCTTTGCACCAGCGCGCAAAAGCGCGGCTATGCAACTTGTCCTACCAGATCAATAAATTCACAAGCAATCGAAAACGCGGTAATTGAGCATTTGAAAATAATCTTTGCTAATAAGCCCGATCCCCAACACCCGCGTAAACAAGAGCTTGATGCCCTCATGTCCCCTGTTTGGGAAACTTTATATCCTGAAGAAAAACGGAGAATTTTAAGAGCTTTATTAAAAAGAGTTGATTATAACCAAGAAACTAAAAAATTAGACATCACCTTAAATGAAAACAATCAGCGCTTTGAATTTGAAGTAAACTTAAAAAAAGTAAGATCGCTTAATAAATTTAATAAAGTAAAAGAAATTCAAAAAGAACCCACAATCCGCAAAAACCTATTGCTTGCCCATCACATACAGCGCCTTAGAGATACCGGCCAAATAAAGAGTCTGCAAAAAGCCAGCGAATGGCTGAACTTAAGGCATATTCGAATAGATCAAATAATGAACATGCTGCTTATCTCTCCCCGCATTCAGGAAGAAATCCTATTTTTCGGGATATTTAAACTTAATAAAATCCCGGAATATAAACTGCGCAGTATAATCAACCAGCCTGACTGGCAAAAACAACAAGAACTTTGGCAGGAACTGCTCAAAGCATAGTATCTCTGTTTTCAATTCCCCCTAATTCCTAGTTAATGACCTAAATACACCGCATTAATCTTAAAAATATCGCCAATAAATTCATTAACTAAAACTGATTCGCGAATCGCGATATTAGAGATAAAGAGATACTAAAAAAAGCAGAAATTAGAACATAGGGTTTAGGGATTAGGCCTCCCCAGATAAAAATGGATTATTAAGATAACAGACAATAAATACAAGTCATAACTCTTTAATGTGTTTGCAGATACAAAAGGCCTGATAAGCAATTCTTATCAGGCCTTCTATTATCTCTCTTTCTGAAGTTCGAGAGATTTATTTGGCTGCGCTGTTTGGTATACCATATAACTATATCTCTGTTTCGTACTCCCTTATCCTATATAGGAAATAGCCCAAAATCATCAGATTTGGGAAAATGAGAGATAAAGTTATAAGGAAGACTGACCATTTTGACCGGTAATTCATGGCTTTTGTTTTCGTAAGTCTTTTATTATTAAACAATTATATGATGTCATGGCGTAGAAGGTGGACATAAATCTTTCTCTAATCATGCTAATACTATCTCACCTCTTCTAGGCAAATACCCTATCTTGCGGTCTTTGATAATTTCATTACCAATAACACCCTCAGCTCCAGCAAAATTAATCATATTACCAAGCACATCAGGAAGTGACCCGCACTGAACAATATGGGTTACACTTCCCAGTTGTAAAGCAACTCTATAGGTTTGAACTTGAAATTCCCCAATACTTGGGTGGAAATCATCAAACAACCCAGCATCAGGAAAAGATTTAAGATTTTGATTTTCAAAAAAAGATATTTGTGCCCCTGTGTCAAAAAACATCCTATGTTCTTGTCCCAAAATTTCCACCTTAAAAAGAGGAATCCCCATAATCAGCTCTAAAGGAATGACAATCCCTGAGAAATCTATTTGCTCATCTGAAAAAGAAATTTTACCAGTTGGAACATCTATAATTACATCATAGTTATTCAAAATATCCACGCCAATGATACCATTAATGGGACATTTAAAGAAATCCGACAATTTTTGGCTATTCATTCCCATAAAATTGTCCGTGAGACTAAATTCCCTATTTCCAATATTAATTGACTGAATATTGCCAAAACTTCTGGGAGCCCCTGTATCAAGCAACCATTTTCTATCTTCAATATAAACAAACAAATGCCTGTCTTCAAAAACTAATCTATATTCTTGCATATTTACTCCAAACTATTTTTATTTAAAAACCTGCTAAGGGAGGTGGACATTAGTTACTAACGCTTACTATTCTTCATGGATTCTATTATTTCATTGGATTTTTTATAGTATTCTGTATCTTCAACAAAAGCTAGAGATAAATTATCCACAGATCTAGTTAACATTATATATAAGAGGTTATTTTCCTTCCCAGGAAATCTACTTTTTAATTGCGCATGGTCCATAATAACAATGCTACACTTATATGTACGCCCCTGAGATGAATACCCTGTAATTAAGTTTAGCTTATTTTCCGTTTCTGCTGTATTCGCACCACGCCGAGTAATTATTCTTCTTTCTTCTACCCAAGAGGGTCTTACATTACGTAGCATTTGATTAATATCATTCTGCGAATAATGCCAAGAAATTGCTATATTTTGTTCAACAAACTTATCCAATATTACCCACAATAAACTCTCTGGGACATCGCAATCAGCTTGCGGATAAATCAACGCAATTTCATGTGGCTGAAATCCTTCTGCTAACCATTGAGAATATTTTTTAAATAAACTATTAGCACACTCTAAATAATCAGAATTAAAAAAAACTTCTGGCATTGATCCATGCCTATTTGTAGAAAGACGATGATATTCGCTCAAAATCTTCGAGTATTTATTAGATATCTTAAGTGCGAATTCGCTAATTTCAACTGTATTTCTATAGTTCAGTTCTAATACATATTTATGTTTAAATGTTAATTCAGCCTCTCTAAATTTTCTTTCAATGTCATAAACTTGTTGTTCCGGGTCATGGGTATAAATTATATTCCCCTCCTCCCCTCGTTTCTTTCCTTTCGATGACCGAACTAAAAACTTCAATGCCTCATTGCTTAAATTATGCCCTTCATCAATAAATATAAAATCGAATTTTCCCCCTACAACATTAGAGACACCATCTATAAAATTATTATATGGAAAGTCCTCATACCAAGAATTCTCATTTCTGGGCAATTGTTTTAATTCTTCAACAAGAATCATCTTTCCATCTAAGGTAACCTCGGAAATTTCTTTAAACAAAAATTTATCAAAAGTCATTATAGTATATGAAGGGTTATTAACATCTAAATCAAGCTGTTCAATCGTCCGTTTAAAATCATCTACAAGTTCATTATGTTTTGTAATATAAGCTATTGTTTTAGAAGGGTCTCTTGCAATCTGCTCGAACATAGCTTGAATAATAACAGTTTTTCCTGTACCAGCAACTCCCTCTATTAGCATTGGACCAGGATTTGAATACATATTTTTTAAATATTGCGCTGCAATAGCTTTCTGCTTTTCATCAAGAACAAAAACTGATTCACCGGAAAACCCTCTGCAGTCTTTCTGAATTTTATCAACCAAACTATCTTCATCATCCGGCGCTCCTAATACATCATCAAAAATCCATAATAATTCCCTTGGGAATGTTACTAGAAATTTTAATCTTTTATCCCTTAAATTACATAATTTGTTTTTTGCACTGTCTTTATTGTTAAAAATAGAATTATCTAAAAACTCTTCTGCACACAAAAGTTTATTTGATGGTAATCCTACATCATTATGATTCGTATTTAACGCTCTTAATTTTTTCTGGAATTCTTCTTTAGAGATATATGGCAAGATTACCCCAAAGTTTACCGGAGTCCCCAACCCTAGATCATTACAAAGTTCTCTCCTTGCTTTCAACTTATCTCGAAGCACATAATGCGCATTTCTTGCTTTTTTATAAGGATTTGTTTCTTTTTTACCATTAACATAAACTTTATCCATTGTGATATCTTCTATTTGTTCTATTCTCCAGTCTTTTATTTCAAACACAATAAATCCAATATCGTAATGAAAAATTATTAAATCTGCTTCTACTTCCTCTGTTTGCCCATAGCTAGAAATAATGAGGTAGACATTAGTCCAAATCAGGTATTCATTATTTAATTTGTCAGCAAAAAAATTAGCAACTTTTTTCTCGCCATCCGAGCGACATTCTGAAATATTCGTTTTAAAAATAGCCATCCCATCTCCCTCACTGCGCGATATTATTATTTAAGCTTTAAACTAATATATACAATCATTCATACTGACAATACACATCTTGCAGAAATGACCCTTTTCCAAATCGCTTTTCACAAGCTGTTGCCAATCCAGTTCTAAAGGTTCGACACCAACGACAACGATTATCATACCCCTGTCCTTCTATGCTTAGCTGTAATTTATTATCTAAAACTTGTTTCATTTTTCTATAGGCACTTCTTGACCTTACTTTTGAATACGTCCAATGGTTAATATTAAAAACTAGCTTTTTCGCATCACTATTCCTAACATAAATATCATAACTACATGCATCATTTGAGATCAAACTACCGGTAAAGTTACACTCAATAATTACCTTTTCATTAATAAGAGGCGTAGTATGATTATAATCGCCTGACCCAGCATTTTCAATTTTCAGCTTAACTTTTTCAATAAACGACTTAAGATCTTTTGATTTAAAATATAAATCTTTTATAAATAAACTGCCAAGAGTTCCATCATTTAAAATAATTCGCATCTTCCCATCTCTGGTTGCCTCACCAAGAATCCCCTCTTTATCTGCCCCCATTCTTACTAAAAACCCATAAAATAGAAAAGAATACCTTTCCACAATATCTTCAATGGTCTTAAACGCACTAATTGAGAATATCTCTTGCCATTCATTACTATTATATTCAGAAATTTTTGTCCACGCTGTTGATTCATTATCAGGCACAACTTTTATTATGCCATTTAGAGGTTTATTTTTCTGAGTCTTTTTCTCTATTTTTTCTTCTTTTACTTTTTGAGCATCAGAACTCTTACTAGGTTGTTTCT
The DNA here is from genome assembly GCA_018817585.1 of Candidatus Omnitrophota bacterium. Lineage (GTDB taxonomy): Bacteria > Omnitrophota > Gorgyraeia > B26-G9 > B26-G9 > JAHITE01. The sequence goes on along the minus strand of JAHITE010000053.1, from coordinate 8,222 downwards.
GATTAGTTGCATTTTGTTTTTTCTTTAATGGAATTCCCAAAAACTGGTAAATCCTTTTATCAAATATAATATCACTAAAAATAATAGGTTTAACAAGTTTAATACCCTCAAGACTTGTACATCTGCTTAATGCAACATATGTTTGTCCATGCGCAAATGCGCCATTACCCATATCGATAACTACATCTTTAAAGTTCTGTCCTTGGCTTTTATGAATCGTAACTGCCCAAGCCAACATCAAAGGATATTGCTCAAAATAACCTAGAACTTTTTCTTCTATCTTATTATCTTTTTTATTAAAATAATATTCTATTTTCTCCCATCTTTCCTTATCTACTCGAAAGGTTTCACCTTTAATATTCACTTCAATACTTTCTTGAGTTAAAATCGATATTTCAGCTAATGTCCCATTCACCCAACGTTTATCACCGTCATTTCTCAACAACATAACTTGTGCCCCTTGCTTAAGCTTCAAGCACAAGTCAGTAGGATAAAGCTTTTCATCAAAATCACCTTTAATAATTGCAGTATAATTAAATTCTTTAGCTTTTATTTTACTCAAACATTCAATGTTAATATTTGCAGCATCTTTATTGGTCGTTGTAAGAGTAACAATCCCCTTAGAATCATGTTCAATATTTTTCACAACTCTTTGGTTTATTTTCTTCAATTCATCTTCTTCACACTCATCCATGCGAACTTTATTTAAAATTTCAATAAATTCATTATCCTTTTGACGATAAACTTTATTCAGCTCATACTTAACAAGTTTACTATTCTCCCAGACTTTTGCGCTAAAAAAATAAGGGCTTTGGTATTGAGATTCGATAATTTTTCTTTCTTGATACCCAACAACTGGTGACAACTGAAATAAATCACCAAAAAGAATTACTTGTACCCCTCCAAAAGGTAAATTATATTCACCGCGGTTTACGCGTAATGCATAATCAATCCCATCCATTATATCGGAACGCACCATCGACACTTCATCAATCACAATTGCATCAAGTTTTTCAACAACAGTACTATCACGAAGTCTTTTAATATGTTTCTTTTGAATTGCTTTTGGTGGGAATTTAAAAAAAGAATGTATTGTTTGGCCTCTTACTTTTACGGCAGCCACCCCCGTAGGAGCTAAAACAACAATATTCTTTTTAGTATTTTTACGGAAATATTGCAAAAGTGTAGATTTACCTGTCCCGGCCTTACCTGTAATAAATAAATTCTGGCTTGAATTTTCCATCAGGTTAAACGCCTGTTTGAATTCATCATTGAATTCAAAATCATCTGGAATCCCAGTATCAGTTTCTAGTAATGTCTTATTTTTATTGGGAACGATATGCTCGGATTTAATAGACTTATCCTTTATATGGTTATCTATATTTGCCTTACTTATACTGGGTATATTTTGCGAGTTGTGGGGAGTGTCTATTGGTTTTGATTTTTCTTTTACATTGGGCTTAGAAAGCCCTGAAATGAAAGAAAAAAAACCAAATATTAGAAATAAAAATATTAGAATTTCCATACTCGTCCTTAAACCTAAATACAATATGCCATTCTTTAGCAAATATTTCGAATATTTTAGATAATTAGCCTATTCTAAAAATGTTCAAAAGTATACCATATAGACTTATAATACGCAAAGCACTATAAAACTTTCAGTAAGAGATACTTAAACCCTAATATACCATAATCTCTCCACTTCAACTTATACGAATTATTACATTTAATATTATATTGTTTTTTATTATAACTAAAGCTAATTACTTCCCCCTCGTTAATCTCTCTATTATCAATAAGACTGCTTGTCCCTTGCCCCGACCTACTCCAATACGTAGAATCATTTGAAAGGAAAACAACAAATCCGACTCTATCAGAATGGATATTAACAAAATCTTGCAAACGCCTAACATCAATCCAAAATCCATACCTCTTGTAAGTATGACCCTTGTGATCTTTCAATCTAAATACTTCATTCTGACCACAAACTTCTTCTTCTATCTGTTTTGCAATAGTAGCATATTTTAGTTCTATTCCAATATTAGGCTCTTCCTTTTTATTATTAATAACTATATCTAAATGAACATCTTTTTTACCATATTCTAAGCATAACCTATTAGCATCATATTGACTTATAATTTTCCGGAGCAATGTTAATTGAAAATCTGCTTCATTATGAAAAATATTCCTTTCGCAACCCAAATCATCTAGTATTTTTTTAAGATCCATTTCGATCTCCCAATATTTCAATATTATAATTTATGCAATAAAAACTCTTTATTCTCTATCTACTTAATTATACTAAAAAATTAAGTCTTATCCTTAACATCCTTACCTGCTTGCTCGGCTTGCCATTCTCTATGTAGGACTCCCGCAAGTACTTCTACAAGCTCCTTCATCGTCTTTGATTTCTCATCAAACATAGACAGAGCATCATCTTTGGAAACAGTTACAGTGCAGTTATAAGTAATGGTTTCTTTTTCGGAGGGTTCTTCTGTTTTTTTCTTTTTGCGGCGTCCTCGAGTTGCGGGATCTATTTTTATATCTAATGAATGAATAAACATTACATCAACTTCCGGAGAATCTATCCCAGCAAGATAGTTACAAAATTCATCTCTATTGTCCTTGAAGCATTCAAATTTCCTGCCAGATACGCCTAATTCCCCAAAGCTTATTTTGCCAGTTTCTTCACCAGCAATGGATATTCTTCCGGTAAGACCATTCGCATATGTTTCAAGTCTACTTTTTTCAGGAGGTGGTGAAGTATTAATACGCGAAAGCATTTCTTTTGCCTTATTAATACAATCAGTGCATTTAGCTTGTATTATCGACTGGTCTTTATACGGAGCTTGTTCAGCTATGGATTTTTTGCAAATACTACAAACAATTTTCATAGCTGTATTATATCACTCTTTATCTTTTATTTTCAAACACTATACAAACCAAAAGGATCATCAATTCCTTCAAATTTGCCAGTTCTATTATTTCTGTAACCTATGATTTTTTTGGGGGCTTTGTTTTTCCCGCTGAATTTTTCCAGCATTTCCAACATTCGTTCAACTTGAACACCCGGACATTGCTTGAAAAATCTAAAGGCCATCTCCAATGCATCCAAACCATCGTCATGCTTATTGGCCTTAGGGAAAAACCTAAACTCATCAAGTAATAGTTTATCTGCTTTTGAAAACTTAATTGTTCCATTCTTTACCCATTCATAAAGCGACATAATTCTAGAAATTTTATTGCCATGATTATTAACGCGTTCTATATTAAGAGTTAGCTTCTCTTCACGAGCACTTTTTTCTAATGCTTGAACAACAAGTTCTTGAAAATTATTGTTTTCAATAACAAACTTACGAAATGAATACCTTTTCGCATATGCAATAATATCCTTAGTAAGCTTATCAGGTGATCTACGAGCTAAATCAGCCACTATAACATATACATCATTACCCTTACACGCCAACACAACAATAGATGAATAATCGCCTTTAAATAAACTTTTTCCAACTGCCGGATCACATGCCGCAATAAAATAAACATCATTTCCTAAGTAGTCAAGCAATGCATCAACTGATAAATACTGCGAATCCCAATATTGAAAATTATCGACATCAAAGGAATACTCACTTAAATCATACGGATCATTCTGCATCTCGCTCATAAAACTGTACTCATTATCATACAGCATTTCCATTAACTGATAAAGACTCCACTTATCTTCCCACAAAAGAACTGCCCCTTGGCACATAAGTATTTTGTGATCTTCGTAAAATAAGGATGCCCCAGAGGATCCTTTTTGACCTTTATAGAGTTCTTTTAAATTTTGTATCTTCGAGAAGGTTTGCCATAAATCCATCCTTCCGGGTAACTCGCAAAGAGCTTTATATTTCCTCTTTATCCAATTATGATGCACATCAGGATTTAAATATTCTCCCAATACAGAAATAGCTTCATGAACAGTCCCTATAAATAGAAAATTTGTTTTGTCGTTGCCTACCTTAAATACAGACTTATTGAGCCATCTTTTCATTTTCTCAGTTGCTTCATACGACCCCCAGCCTTCATCTGGCTCAAGATCATCCAACACGACTAAAGTCGGCCTATTCAAGCCGTGGCGCCTACCACGTATTGTCTGGTTATAACCTAAAGCGAGTATTTCTATATTGTTTCGGGTAATTATATCATGCTGAGTCCAACGTGGGGGCTTAGGCCGCCCTATATCTTCGAATATCTCAGGAAAAGCACTTCTTAATAATTCATTCTCAGTAAGCTCCTTCCTTATATTTTCTAAAATTTTCTGAGCCTGAGAAGCTGTTTGCGAGATTATAACTATAAACTTCTCTTTCTCATAACAGATAAGATAAATAATATTGATTAGCGTTATCATCGTTGACTTTCCAAAATCTCGTGGCGCTGCTATTGCAAATCTTTTACCTCTGTCTTTAGTAATTCCTGAAAGAATTTCATATATCTCTTTGTGTGCTACTGATGGATTAATCTTTAAGTGATGAGGAAGATACAGCTTTGCAAAAGATAATATAGAAACTTCCCCTGCCTTCCGCATTAATTTCCGTGCATCATTATTTAATTTATTATTTAATTTATTATTCATTTTCATCCTCCTTATTTTGCATTTCATGATTTTGCTTTTCAGCTAACTTCTTAACATCAATAACTGTCTCTGCCTTCTTGATACGAGCACTCAAATTCTTGATCTCTTTGCTCAGTTCAGGAGTAAAACTACTTGTTTCCTTAGCAACATTCTCTATCTCTAAAAGAATTTTCTTTGTATCTTCTAGCGATTCATCTTCACTCAACATATGATGATAAATATCTCCTTCTATTTGTTGAGATTTCAATGGAAGATAGCCGAGGCTTTGAAATTTCTCTATCATCTCCTTAAATACCTTCCATGATGAAACCTCAGACATAATTTTATCCTGAACAGTAGCACTTGCGTTTTTAGAAAGTCTTCCCAAAGATGCGTAGTGTTGACGCGCTCTAGTAAGCATTTCACCGATTAATTCTTTAGCAAACTCTGCAGAAGGACTAAGCGCATTCTGCTTTCTGACTTGAACTAAGTCTCTTTGGACGGTTTTCTCTGAACATTTAAAAAACTGCGCCATTTGATAAATCGTATAGTCCTCTGAATGCAAAACCTCGACCAACTGTCTACGAGTATCTTTATCAATAGACTTCGCATCAATAATTCCTTCTTTTAATTGCTGTAATAAACTAAGTACCGGAACATCATTTTGCATGGACCACCCCCTTTATATACTTATCCCTAATTTCCTTAGAAACAGAATCCATACCAAAAGCGCGAATGTATCTTTTAACCATAACGTCAACGTATAAGGGTTCCAGCTCACAGCCGCGAAATATTCGGTTCATCTGAAAACAAGGTATCAAATTAAATCCCGCCCCAGCACAAGAATCAAAAATTATATCTCCGGGCTGACTGCTGTTTTTTATTACACGACGCGCTAATGAAACCGGTTTGGCCGTCGCATGCAAGCTACCGCAAGCTTCATCATGTTCAACCTGCCAAACATTGCTCTCGTTCTTTGGACCATACCATTTATGCGCACCACTGTCTTTTAGCCATCCATACAAAAGAAATTCCGAAGCAAATTTATAGTCTGAAAATCCTGGGCATGCCGATGGTTTAATCCAGGTAATAACATTAGAGACATAAAAACCTAACTCAATTAAAAGTTGAGTCAACATCCCAAAGTTGCGAAACCCACTCCAAATGTAAAATACTGCTCCGGGTTTAAGGAAAGGTTTAGTATTTGTAATAAGTTCTTTACACCATTCCAGATACTTTTCCCCTACAAGATCATCGTTTTGAATTTTTTTCCAAAGGCCTTTAAGCTTTTTTTTATTCGGATTTTTTGGTCGATTTTCAGCATCATAAGATACCCCGTAAGGTAAATCTGGATGCCAGACAGAGATTTTTTCATCGCCTAAAAGGCGAATAAGATTTTCCGGTTTAGCGGAATCTGCGCATAATATTTTATGAGGACCAAGCTCAATCAAATCCCCTAGTTTTGTTACTGGTGCAGTATCTGTTGCTTCATCCATATTAAAATCATCGATTAGATTAGGTATATAGGTATCGATTATCTGGAAAACTTCCTGAAAACTAAAACCAGTAAGATTAAGAAGCCCCTCATCTTTCATAATCTCTTGAAAAATCACGGGCAAACTCGAGTTCTCAAAATCTCCAGAGATTTTATTTAAAGCCAGATTAAGTGCCATTTCCTCTTCCAAGCTTATATCAAGCAAAACAACTTCTACTTCAGTATAGCCTAGCTCACGCAGCGCCTTAAGACGCTGGTTGCCCCCAACAACGTGCAATGTTCTTTTGTTCACCACAAGAGGTATACACATTTTAAATTTTCTAATGCTGTCTTTTAATTTCTCAAATGTCTCCCTACTCATTTTCCTGGGATTGTAGGGCGCCTCCTTTAGATTATCTATAAGCCATACAGCTCGCTCCATTTTTAACTGTTCAATCATAGCATCCTCCTTATTTTTTTGGATTGGAAGAATTTAATAATCGCATCCTTAAGCGATACATTATCAGGATAATTAACCACCCAACAAATACCTAAAAAGTTTCTTTTCAAAACAGTGTAATTTTCTCTTTCAACACAATCATGAACATTTCTAGCTGATATACATTTTCTTCTATGACGATCTTCAGGAGTTTCACGGTCAAAAAATATGCGTTTACATTTAAGACATTGCACTAGCTTTCCTGATTCTAGAGTTTTTACTTTTTCCTCAAATGTCATTCCATCCAACCAGTCATTAACATTATCAATCCAAGCAAATAAATTCTTTGTTTTCATAAATAACTCCTTTCTTTACTACGACACTAAACACTAATTTCCATTGTAGTTGACCTACTAGTTTACCGAAATGAGCAAAAAAAATTACTCCTTATCTAAAACCCCAAGCTCTCTAAATCTTGCCATCGTTGATTCACTATGCCTCACTTCTCCTTTCTCCCATCTAATAACTGCCATCTTTGTTACATACATTCTTTTAGCAAACTCTTCAATGGTAAGATGATTAGCCTTTCGATAAAATCTCACCTTCTCCCCGATGACCTCTTGTTTCTTTTTGAGATCGTCACCAGCAGCTTTATCTAGCTTATCAATTTCATTTCTAACATGGGCTAATAATTCTTTAAAATCAGTCATATTGTAATTATATACTAGTAGGTCAACTATGTCAAGAGCTTGTTATATTTTTCTCAATTTCGACCTAACTATTCAATATCTCCTCTAAGTTCTTTAAGCTTACCATATTTGCCGTTTTCTCTCACATAAAATACTTTATCAAAAATATTACCCGTATGACTATTGCGCTTTGGTTCATATATCTCTGAGATTTTTGAATACGCTGAATTTAAACTTGAAGCTTTTATCTTCTGATTGTTTTTATCTGTAAAGGTACATTGACAGGGACAACACTTTGCCAAAGTATCATCTTTTTTAGTATACAAATAAAGATCATCTTCTAAAACAATATTTAACTCTTTTTTACCAGCATCTTGATTAGGATATACCACACACATTAAAACTGTACCCTTATCAAGAATTTTTTTCTTTTCCTCTTTTGCTAGGGCAAAAGCTTCTTCTTCATTTTTAAAAGCAAAAACTGGAATTATTAAATCTGCTATAGTGCCATCTTTTATTATCGGGATTTCCTCATCAATTACAGGACATATTTTCCCGCGAATAATTTTCACCTTTATTCTGACATTCTTTTTAAAATGGTCTGGTACAAAACTCATATTTATCACACCTTTTTATAGATTTAATCGTACTATGATATTCTATTAACTTACATAATCATAAGCTTGCTTTATCAATTCCATTGCATAATCTATCTGTTCTCCAGAATCGATTCGAAAAACGCGATTCAACTTGCTTTTATTTCACAAAATACTCGATTTCTACAACGCTCTTGATCTCTTTCTCAATACTACTAGTGTCATTCATTCCATAATCAGAGATTTCCGTAGAATTCAAAGGAGTTATTTGGAATACGCCTATTCTCACTGATGCTATTGGGCCCAAGGAGAATTTACCTTGCTTAGATACTACCTGCGCTCTATCTTTGGCATTAGCCGTTGCCATGCCGATCATTTCCAACTTCAGATCTTCGATCTTTGTGTTAATAAATTTTGGATCTTTTACTGC
>JAHITE010000052.1 GCA_018817585.1 Candidatus Omnitrophota bacterium | reverse complement strand
TTTATTGCTTTATATTCTATTTTTTATTTATTTTTATTTATTATTTTAGTTCAACAATTAATATACATACTATGTGTTTACGATGTTTTCATGGTTTAATTATCTATATTTTCGCATAATATTCCCCATCTGTCAAAAATAATATTTAATTATTTATGCATTTCATCTATAATATTACCAAATGCATAGTATGTATAACATTGGAGATTTGGCATTGGGAGTGAAAAAGATGAAAAGAAATATTTTACCTGATTTTCAGATTTTTTTAGTATCACATAGGCTTGCGGCTGAAAAGAATGCGCCTTATTATGCTTTTTGGGTAAGCAAGTTTCTGGAATTCTCAAATGAAAAAGGAATAATGCCTCAGGAAGTTAAAATAGAAGATTTTTTGGCTGAGTTAGAAAAAACAGAAGAATGGCAATTGCGGCAAGCAGAAACAGCAATCATGCTATATCTCAAAAAATTTATGCACGCGGAAAATGATTTAAAGGGCAAAATTTCAAAAGCAGACTTATCAGAAAATATTAAAAAAATAATTAATGATCTGAGGGATGTTATAAGGATGAAACATTTTGCCTATAGCACGGAAAGAACTTATGTTGATTGGGCAAAGAGGTTTTTTGAGTATTTGATTCAGGAAAAGAATCGCGATATTTTATTGGATTCTTTGGGATCAGAAGATGTTAGGAGTTTCCTTAGTATGTTAGCGGTAAAGCAACGCGTTTCCGCGTCTACGCAAAATCAGGCGTTTAACGCGCTTTTGTTTTTATTTAGAAACGTTTTAAATAAAGAAATAGAGGATATGGATAAAACCGTGAGAGCAAAACGCGGGATAAAGCTGCCGGTGGTATTGAGTATTGAGGAGGTACAGCAAATTTTTCAAAACATGAAGGGGAGTAATCTGCTTTTGGCAAAAGTGCTTTATGGTACTGGCCTGCGTTTGATGGAACTTGCGCGTTTAAGGGTGAAAGATATAGATTTTGATTCAGGTTTAATATTTGTACGCTCAGGCAAAGGGGATAAAGATAGAACAACAATGCTCCCGGAATTAGTTAAAAATGATCTGCGGCTGCATTTAGAAAAAGTAAAAGCTATTCATGAAGAAGATATTAAAAGCGGACAGGGAGAGGTTTATTTACCTGATGCTTTAGCGCGAAAATATCCTAAGGCAGAAAAAGAGTGGAAATGGCAGTATGTGTTTCCATCGTCTCATTTATCAGTTGATCCTCGGAGTGGAAAAATAAGAAGACAGCATATTACTCCTAATGCTGTACAAAAGATTATTGCTAAAGCTGTGCAAGATTCCGGGGTAGCTAAACAAGCAAGTGTTCATACTTTTAGACACAGTTTTGCCACACACTTATTAATGAATGGAGTAAATATTAGAGAAATTCAGGAATTACTGGGGCATAAGCATGTTGAGACAACAATGATATATACGCATGTTATGCGTAATATGTCTAATGCTCCTAAAAGTCCGCTAGACACTCTTTATGAGGAATAAAGTAGAAAAATTTTTACTTAACTTTATTTTGGGTATATAATAAATCATTAAGGCGTTTTATGGATGTTGATGTAATACATAAGAGACTATTAATTTAAAGCGAGGAAATTAAGATGAAAGTATATTTAGACCATAACGCGACAACTCCTTTGCATCCTGAAGTTAAAAAGGAAATGATCAAAGCCATGGAAATGTTCGGGAATCCGTCGAGCATGCATGATTTTGGCCGGGAGGCCAGACAGTCGATTGAAAATTCCCGGAAAACTATCGCGGAATTTATTAATGCTGCGACGGATGAGATAATATTTGTCGGTAGCGGCTCTGAGGCAAATAATACGGTGTTTAATTTAACTGCCTGTTGTTCGTCCTTAGAGTGTTCAGCATCATGTAATCATCGCAAAGGGATTATTACCACTAGTATTGAACATCCCTGCATAATTGAGTCTTCTAAATGTCTGGCAGAGCGGGGGATGAAGATAAATTATTTAAAAGTGGATAAGTATGGCAAAATTGATATTGAGCAGTTAACAGAACTGTTAAAGGAAAAGCCGGCATTAGTATCAGTAATGATTGCGAATAATGAGATCGGTACGATTCAGGACATGGATACAATTATAAAGCTGGTGCATGATGCCGGAGCATTGTTTCATACTGACGCTGTGCAGGCAGTGGGCAAGATCCTAGTGGATGTAAAAGCAATGAATATTGATTTTCTTTCTTTTTCCGCGCATAAGATATATGGGCCCAAAGGCGTAGGTGCTTTGTATGTGAGAAAAGGCGTGCCGTTTTGTCCGTTTATTCGCGGCGGGCATCAGGAGCAGGGCAGACGTGCTGGTACGGAAAACACTTTGGGAATAATTGGGATGGCCAAAGCCATTGAAATGCGCAAGCTAGAAATGGCAGAGGAAGCTAAAAAACTAGCCAAGCTAAGAGCACACTTAAAAAAGGGATTGCTGGAAAATCTGGCAGATATTCAGATTAATGGGCATCCAGAGGATTGTTTGTATAGTACTTTGAATGTTTCTTTTAATGGAGTGGAAGGCGAAGCGATTCTGTTATATCTGGATTTAGAAGGCATTGCGGTTTCAACAGGATCAGCTTGTTCATCCGGGTCGTTGGATCCATCACATGTTTTATTGGCAACCGGAGCAACTCCGGAACTAGCGCATGGTTCCATTAGATTTAGTTTGGGCAGAGATACAAGCAAACAAGAAATTGATTATGTTATTGAAAAAACCACTAAGATTATTAATAAACTGAGAAAGATGTCTACAGTTTATATAAAGTAAGAACAGGAGAGAGAAGATGAGCGATTGGGTATATTCTGATATTGTGAAAAAGCATTTTATGGAGCCGCAGAATATCTTAGATGATAAAGAGGATTTTCAGGCAGATGGCAAAGGCACTGTAGGAAATGTTAAATGCGGTGATGAAATGATGTTCGCGATTAAAGTTGATAAGGAAAAAAACATATTAACTGACTGTCGCTGGAAAACATATGGCTGTGCCAGCGCGATTGCCAGCACATCTATTTTATCAGAAGCAGTTAAAGGTATGACTTTGGATGAGGCATTTAATGTATCGCCCAAAGATATTGCCCAGAAATTAGGCGGATTACCGGAACATAAGATTCACTGCTCAGTATTAGGAGATAAAGCTTTACGGGCAGCAATAAATGATTATTATACTAAGAACAATATGCTGTCTAAGGTTAAAAAAGACAAGGCTAAGATAATATGTCAGTGTATGAATGTTACTGATCATGAAATTGAAGATGCGGTTTTAGAGGGTGTTCGGAGTATGATTGAACTGCAAGAGCATACTAAGCTTGGCACTGTTTGCGGTCAGTGTAAAGAGCAAGCTAATGAGTTGATGAACACTTATATAAAGAAGCATTTCGCTTAACGCTTTAGCTCACCGAATTTTTACGGAGCCGCAAAGCGGCGAAGTAAAAATTTCGTTGCAGCGATTTGTTATGCCTTTTTATAATGGGATGCGTACGAATCAAGAACCTTGCGAATCATTTTCTGATAAGGTGAATCATGTTTTTTTGCTACTTGCTTGAAGAATTCGATACTTTCCTTACTTAAAGTAATAGTAACTTTAACATTTTCGTCTTTTATTGCTAGTTGTTCCGGAGGGGGGAGAAAATCCTTAATAAGTTCAAATTCCATTGGTTCATTAGTATATTTTATTTTTCTTTTCATAGAGCACCTTTCCTTTTCGCCAATATCCTGCGCCGATTATTCTTATGATCTTTTTTCTGTAAGTAAATCGAACAGTAATTATTCCCGCATGAACTTTCCCGATACAGTAATATCGAGTCTCTTTTTTGCTATGTTTCAAATCGTTAGCAATGATACGCATTGAATCAAGAAAAGCAAGTTGCGCTATTGCAAAGGGAACACCGTGCTTTTCCTGGTTAAGACGATCCTTCTTTTGATCCCATTCAAAATGAGTCTTCGTCATTTAAATAAGTCCTTCTTCTTAAATATTACCATACTTTTATACATATATCAATATGGTTAATAATTTTATTTTTTGGTATAACATAAAAATCAGGTATTTTATGGAGCGCCGATTTCGGCGCGGAATAAAATTACCTGGATTGCTTTGTTAGATATTTATTAATTATATGTTAAAGGATATTTATCAGGATTAGACAGAATATTTGTAGTTAAATCAATATCTAATTCTGGCCAATATAAATGATGTCCATGTAATAGTTTTACATTAATAATTGCTGATATCTTAGCATTTTTGAACCAAGGATATTTTTCGAAGGGAAGAAAATATTCAGTGCCAGATAATAAAATCCAGAATCCGTGTTCTGAAATATTAGTTATTTCTAGTTTTGAGGTGTTTTTTCCATTTTTTAGCGATTTCATTTTTATGTTTCTCCACTATTTTTTGTAAAAGATTTAATTGTTTGTTAGAAAATCCTGAATAATTTGCTAAAGCAATTGTTGGTTCTATCCAGAATTTAGCTTCTCCGTCTGGGGAAATAACATGGATATGCATCCGCCCTTCTTCTTTAGAAAAGAAGTGAAAACGGTAATTTTTTTCTTTAAATACTGTTGGGCTCATAATAAAATAATACCATAAAGTTAATATTTTTTCATCTTTTTTCTAATTCGCACTTTTTTCTAATTCTCACATTTGAGCCACCGCCTTTGGCGGGGTAAACTCAGGCAGTTTAGCCCGCCGTATTATGGCGGGGAGGAGGCCGACCCGGCTTTTTCGGGGCGGGTTCCGACCGTGTCCCGCTGTGGCGGGATTGCCTGTAGCGAATCGTTATCTGCTTTTATTATTTTTAGGGTTTTCTATATCATTTGACCATGTAGATAAATTTGTGCGAATATATTTACATATTTGTTTTAATGATGAATCCGTTCGAATAACGTGGTCATAATAGTTTCGTTGCCAAATATCCGCAGATACGTCCATGTTATTATTTTTAATATACCGTAAATATTTATTTGAACATTTGGATTTTAATGTACCAATAATTTTACC
>JAHITE010000051.1 GCA_018817585.1 Candidatus Omnitrophota bacterium | reverse complement strand
CGCCAGGTTCAGCAGGAGCGGTTTAGCCAGGATGGGATTCATACTAACGCGGAAATGAAAAACAAACAAATCGCGAAATATTGTGTTTTGTCAAAACCCGTAAAACAGCTGTTGGTTCAAGCCGGCAAAAGGTTTCATTTATCTGCCCGATCATACTATAAAATGGTAAAAGTCGCGCGGACTATTGCTGACCTGGACAAAGCAAGTGAAATCAATATTCCTCATATGGCGGAAGCTTTGCAGTACCGCTTGAGAATTAAATTATGACTACAAGTAGAATTAATAAATCAGAAACCGGCTTGATCGGCGAAATTCTAGCCAAAAAATTTTTGCGAAAAAAAGGATACACGATTATTGAGCAAAATTTCCGCACCAAGTATTCAGAGATGGATTTAGTTGTAAAGAAAAAAGATGTCCTGGTTTTCGTTGAGGTAAGAACTAAGACAAGTGAGTATTTCGGCTCTCCCGAAGAAACAATAAATAAACATAAAATTAACCGCCTTGTCCGAAGTGCTCAGGCTTATATATCATATAATCAATATTCTGGGAACGCTCGCATCGACGCAATATGCATTGTTCTTAACCCAGACGCCAGCCCAAACCGGATCACTCATTATGAATCAATAACCTTATAAAAATAATAGGGTCAGCCTGTGATGCCGCCCAGCTGAATTATTTTAATCCCCAGACCAGAAAAGCGATGCAATATGTTTTAACTGGTTTGAAGAATGCTCCATTGCTAAGTTTGCGAAAGGGGTTTGCGAAAGGCAGTCAAATAAGATATACTTTACGAAAAAGTATTTCTAAGGAAAATGAACTAAAATGACAAAATTTATCCATAAACTTATAGCAGGTTTATTAGTGCTCGCGATGGAATTCACTCTCTGTGCTGGGAGTGAATTTCCGGGTTTGATTGTTACCAGCCAAAAAACCTGTCTTTCCCCTAAAGTTTATCTGGGAGATGACTTAAAGGCAATTTATCTGGGTGCTTATCAGCAGTTCCAGTCCGGACAGACGAACATGGATTTGGCGGCAGAGGACAATGCTCCTGAGTTATTGCCGACCCCGGAAAATGACCGCAGAGAATTTCTGAAGTCCTTGGTAGCGGGCGCGGGGGAACTTATCGGGTTAAAAACATTAGCGCAAAAAAAAATCACCGCGGCTGAAAGGCTTAGCGAAAAATATGTTGAAAAGAGCAAGAAATTTAGGAGCGTATTTAAGGAAATGAGGGAAGCTATTATTACCCAGGTAGCTCCGCGTTTACAAGGCCTGACGCGGGAAAAAGACCCTGACAAGAATCGAAGTATGAACGAGGAGTTGACACAAGCCATAAAGACAAAATACCGTTTAGCAGAGATAGAAGGGGAAAAAGTATATGTGGTCGGGGTAAAAGGTTTTTCGGGAAAAATGGGGTTTAACGCTTATGCCGATGCCTCCTTTACCCCGTCTTTATTTAAAGAAAACATAATTATAGTTCTGGCGGATGATGAATTTGCCGCGGATAAGGAAGTGATCAGGCAGGCAATCTTAGAAAGAAATGACTGGAAAAAGGAGGAAAGTTTTAAAACACTAAAGTGGCTTGGTAAGTTCTCAGGATTTCTTGTGGGAATAGTGTTGGCAGTGCGGGCGGTTATCTATTTCAGAGAAAGATTAACAAAAGCCACGCTGCCGAATGCTATCAGGGCGATCAAGCAGGGCGCGGGAGTTAAAGTTGATAATAATGGTGATGTGCTGGTGCAGGCCGGAAATATCGAGATACGCGTAAATGAGGATAGTTTTGCGATTTATAACTTAAAGGGAGAAGAGAGAGTTGGATTTGAGCAACTCAGCGCCTATCCGGAAAAAGAGGAGCAATTGCGGAAAATTTTTTACGCGGTTTGTAACGCTGTTTTAGATAACGCGCGTTGGGATAATTTATTTTACAAGATAATGATTCTGTTATCGCCGGAAGCGCAGAAAAATTGGCCGCTTTTATTTCTTTTAGCCGCAGCCGCGGCTAAAAGGGAAGATGCTGTTTCTTTAGAGGATTTATTGATTGATGTTTTGCGGGATAACCAGGAAAATTATAGAGCGCATGCAGCGGCCAAAGAATTAGTGAACGCGTCAACAGGGGCAAGAACAAAACTTATGGCCATGCTGAGTTTGCAGCAATATGCCGGTATTTTAACCGCTTATCAGGGGAAAGAGCCGGAGCTGGCAAGGTTAATGGCCGAGCTTGCGCAAAGCGGAATTCATATAGAGGGGCATCTTCATAATTTGCTTTTTCGCTTTAATTCAAAGGATAACCCCCGGGGTTTTATCATCTTTTGCGCGGAAGTCGGCAAAACGCCTCAATTTGAAAAAGCGGTAAGACATTTGCTTATCGCCGAAAGTTTTCTGGGGCATGAGCGCAATGGCCTGGATTTATCCGCGGAGTATTTCCCTTGGCTGGGGTCGATACTTGAACAACAATTTTATGGCCAGAATATTAATCCGGTTTACAGAAAACCGGAAGAGTTGCTTGATTTGGTAAAACGATATCCACTATTGAGAGTAGCGCTTACGCCGATGTTGCTTTTTTATCACTTAAGATGCCGGATTATTACCGGAACACCGATAGTTGAGTTTCTGGCTCAATTGAGCGAAACGGAAATGGCGGAATTGGAAAAAAGGGGTATCCCGGGATTAATGGAATCTATCCGCTGGAGCAGGGAAAATGAGTTTATCAAAACAGACCTTGCGCCAACGATGTTCATAGGATTGTTGGCAAGCGGAGATTGCGATAAACAATTGTTCGCGTTAAGTTATTTTATGAATGATGGCAAACAGTATGCGGGGCGGGGATTTCCATTAATGGCAGAGGTTATGAATTCGCCAAAGACTGATGATAAAGTATCAAGGCAAATCAGTGATTTTTGCTACGGGTTTATAAAGAACGGTGCGGTGCAGTATGTTTTTGAAGGAGTTAATCCCGATCTTTCCCCCTATGCCGCGCAAATCAGCCAAGGCCTCAGTGCCTTAGGCAATCCTGAATTTTTGGCCATGCCTTTGCTGAAAGGGGCTTTAAACCGTTCGCTGATTGCGAACCAGGGTGATTTGCTTAAAACTATAGCGGCGGAGCCTGGACTGAGATCCGAGGCTATCGCGCACCTTAAACAAAATCCGGAATATTTTTTAGATAATGCGCAGGTGATTCTTGAGTCTTTTAACCCCGCGCTCAGCTCCGGCGATTGCATAGATAATATCCGAGCAGGGTTTGCGTTATTGCAGGGCCCGAAAGTGGTTTTGTCCAATGTGATGATGAAAGGGCAAGCGCCGCAGGTTTTTATCAGTTTAACCCAATTAAATTTTCTCATCCAGCCGCTTTTAACAGGCGAATTCAATGCCGGTTTAACTGAGCCGGAAGGGTCTTTGCTGAAGGCGGCCGGCGGACATGGCCCGGCGAGATCCGCGCTGATTGAGTTTTTTAGTAGTGATCGTAGCGGAGGAAGTAAAATCTTTCTTGAGCATACCGCGGAAATCCTCGCTGCTTTTAATCCGGAACTCAGTAATCAGGCGGATACGGTCAGGAAGCTATACGCGAATTTAAGTTCTCCTTCTGTTCTCACCGGTCTGTTGCTGGATGCAGGAAAACTTCAGTTTTTGTTTAATTCGATGATTATTAACTCCCAAGGCAATATTTATAGATTTGTAAAACAAATGTTAGAAAATGGAAACTTACCGGCAGATGTTAAAAAACAGATGCTGGATATTACTCCGGCCGCGATTATTGCCAAGGCCTTGCGCATCAATATTAAACTTGCCCGTTATCTTAAAGAAAGAAGCGGCGTTGTCACGACATCTTATGGCGGAAACGTATCTTATTTACAAAAATTAAGCAATCCGGACTTTAAGGAAAAAATAAACGAAATCGCCTATTTGCTGAATCGGGAAACCACAGTCCATCCCGCGGAAAGAAGACTGGGGGAGGACCAGAAGAACAGCCTGTTTGATTATTTATTTAATCTGGAGGATCTCACCCGGCAAAAAGCCGTGTTTGACGAGTATCATCGGAATGCTCCGGAGCGTTACCGGATTGAAATTTCCGCGCTTAGGGGGTTATTACAATACATAAATATCGAGCAAATCAAGACACTTATAAGAACGGTCATTGATGACCCTAAACAATCCCTGGATGAACTGACCGCGTCCTTAAAACAGCAGGTTCAAGGCCGGCCTAATGCCGATTATCTGGTCCGGCGTATGGAATGGCTGCTGTCGAATTTATTTGTTTTGCAGGACAAAATCGAACAGCTTGAGCCGCTGGTGCGCTCCTTTCAAGAGAGGGGTTTGAACGCGGAGGATCTTTCGCAGGTATTAGGGGAGATTGATACGGCGAAGAAATTTTCCCAACTAGTTGAAGCGGCGGCAAACAATAATCTCGGCTTGGTTGAAGTGTTTAATCTTAAAGTCGAGAGTGTTAGCCAGGAAGCGACAGAGGATTTATTGGCTGAGGGGCTGCGGCAAGTGGATTTTCTGTTGCTTGAGCCAACGGAAAAAGAAGAATTATTTAATGAATTAATCGCTTGTCTTAATTCTCAACCGGCGCAGAGCCGTTTGAGAATTTATTTAAAATTACTTTTCAGCTTGAGCACGGATAACGAAGTAGTATTGAGGGTATTGGAAGAAATCCGCGGCAGCCGGCCAATCAGCGGCTTGAAAAACTCGTATTACTCTTGCGCGTTTCTTACGGCGCAAAGAAGTTTGATTAGCGGCAATAATTTGTTTTTCGAATATTTAGAGCAGGCGGATAAGGCCGCGGATAAATCCTTGCGTAAAGAAGCATTGAAACAGTTGAGAAGTTTATGCCAGAACCGGCAATACTCAGGCAAAAAACTAACGCGGGAATTTATAATCAGCCTTGAGGGATTACAAGGACAAATTGCTTTTCCGCGCAAGCCGGCAGTGCAATTGCCGCATGCTTACTATGAGCCTTTGTTGAGATTAAATCCAAGCCAAGCGGCACTTGAGCATTTAAGAGCATTGATTGCTTCTTTGCATAGCCGCAAAGCCCTGCATGACCAGCTGGCTACGCTGAAAAATAATCTGTTAGAGAAAGTAATAGCGCTGGCCGGCCTTGATTATGAACAAAAAGGCGGGATTGTTTCAGGGCTTTTGGAAATATTAAATCAGCGGCACAGCCAGGACGCGGAAAAGTTTTACAGCGAACTGATGCTGTATTTAGAAGATTATGCTTTGGTGATAGATGTTTATTTTAAAGCGCAAAAACGCGCGTTGCCGGAGCATCTTAACGATAAATTGGAGGCGCTGGCCGGAGAAATACTCGCGGCTTTAATTTCACGCAAGGAGATATCCCGGCCTAAAATAGAGGAATTAAAAACAGAGATAGCTGCTTTGGAGGCGGAGTTTTTATTGGCGCGTTTCAAGGCCAAGGCAGCCATAAGCGATGAAGAAGTTCTGCGCGAGCGTTTGAAAGAATATTGTGCCGCCAATCCGCGCTTTAACTGGCGGGATCACCAGGGAAGAAATATCTATAAACTGATCGATGTTTATCTGGCGACGATAGATGAGAGCGAAATATATGATAATCTGCTGGCTGGTTTGGAACGGGAAATGCAAGGTGATTTCTCCAGTTTTAAATATGAGAGCAGTGATTATCAGCAGACGCTGGGAGAGATTATCGAAATTGAGACGGAAAAACTTCCTGAGCAGGGAAAAATAGAATTGCGCGAAGCTTTAAGCCGGGCGCAAGGGGATACTCCTTATGAAAAATTACAGGCGGTAGAGGGATTTGAAAAAATAAAAGAAAAAATCGCGAAGATAAAAAACGGATGGGAGCAATTACTGAATGAACCGCTGGAGGACGGCGAAACAGCGGAATTCAGCGATGACTTTTACGTTTTGTTCAATATTGGGAACTATCCCGGTTCGACCGCTTGCCAGAGCTGTACTTACGGGAATAATCTAAACCGGGGATTGCCCGGATATGTGCTCAACGGTACCAACAAAGCCGCGGTGATTTTGAATAATAACAGACAGGTTATTACCAGAAGAATCGTACGCTTGAGAATAGTGACTGACGAACAGGGAAACCGGCAGCCGGTAATTTTTGTGGAAGAGAGCACGCAATTTGGAGTCAATAAAATAGACGGGATTTATGATTTGCTGGAAAAAGTTGCTCAGGACACGGATTTGCCGGTGGTCGCGACAACATATCGGCCGGCGCAGACTCCTAAAGTCCTCGCGGGAGCGCTTAAAGATTACAGCATTGAATTATATCGCGGCCGTTCAACCTTTGATTATTCCGATCTTTACGGCGGTTCTGTCCCCGGCAAGATAACCGCGGGTTTGTATCAGCAAGCCGAGGCTAAAGTAACTACCCCTGTTTTTAAACTGCTGGTGAAATCCCGGACTGTTTCAGGGATCGTAGAGGAAAGATTTGATTTGAGAATGCGCGTGTTTGACAAAGAAAGCAAATTCGAAACAATTTTCGGCGCAGAGGCGCAGCCGGGAGCGCATATGGTGCGTATAGATGATCCGGTTAAAAGCCAGGTGGAAGCATTGACAGAGGCGGGATATTTTTATAAACCAGGCAAACTTGTTTATGAATTGGAAATTCCACAGTTAAAAACAGGGGGAACGCTTGAGCAGGCGATGGAAGAATATTATGGAGGCTTTGCCAGTAAACGGAGAAATCAATTCAAAAAAGACGTAAGAAAAATTGATGAAAATATTTCGACTGGTGCGCTGGAACTTGTTTTTGATGAGGGAGAAAACGGTCAAAACAATATTGAAGAATTTCTTGCGCTCTATGAAAAAGAAATGGACGCAAAAGCCAGAGGCAGAAAACCGTTATTGGATGAAATTAAAAAAAACGGCGGAACGGCGCGGGATTATCTTAAGAATAAAAGAATGGGTGTTTACCTTAAAAAAGACGGCAGAATTATCGGCGGAATAATCGTGCGGAAGTTTAGAGATAGATATTCTATTTCTTTTGCGGCGACGGACAGCGCGGCAAGACAAGAGATAAGAAGTATGCAATTTTTTCTTATGCAAAGCATGATAAAGGAATCAATAAAAAAAGGATTTGCGAGATTAGGTTACGGAGTTGATACGAATTTGTACGGCCATCATCTGAGCACGGGATTAATGCAAGCAAAAATAAATTCCGGCTTTGTCCCGAAATCAACAGGAACAAGCGAGCTAATGAAAATAACGGATTTTAACGTCTTTGATCTGCCGGTATTCTTTTTTAATTTTGGCGCAAATAATCAGTTGGAGTCAACATTAATCATAACTGAGGAATTATTAAGCCAAGTAAAACAGTTTAAAGGCATTACGCCAACATTAAACATTTATATTATGAACGATGGCAAGCTGGTTAAATTTATTGAAGAAAAAGAAATCAGCAGCCCTGCTTTTAGAGTTATTGATTACGGGCAACTTATTGAGCAAGCGATTTAAGGAAGAGAAATGGGACACAGGTGATGCCGCCCAGCTGAATTATTTTAATCCCCAGACCAGAAAAGCGATGCCGGGTGAGCTATCGAAGGCTGCATCATTCTGTGACGGTGTGCGCTGCGATATGGCGATGCTTATTTTGAAACGCATACAAAAACAAATCTGGAAAGAAACGCTTTAGATTTATTGAAAACCACGATGAAGGCCGGGTTGTAGCGGTATTTGATAATGAATTTAAAAGAAAAAATAAAACTCTCTATATAGCTTGCATTAGCGGATACTGGTTCTTCAAAATACTGTGCCTTGAACAGATCATAATATCCTGGTTTGTTAATTCCTTTGCCACAAGCAGTGTTTCGTTAACTTGTTCAAGGTCTGCATCAATGGTGACAAAAAATCCGTTTACAATATTCGCGAATTCAGTCTCTAGGTTTTTCATGCTGCGTACAGGAAGTTTTTCGAGATGATTATCATTAATAAACTCTTCAAACCAGGTGTTAATCGTTTTAGTGATTTTCTCATACCCAGGTTGATTGCAAAAGGCATAAAACAATCTGTTTGGCTCAAGAATTCCTTCATTTTGGAAATAAGACCTAAAAACCTTTGTCCCTTTACCGCGAAGACCGCGGATTGTTTTTTCACTGCTTGCAACAAACTCAGGGTTCTGATGTTCTGAGGCATAGTAAATTTCGTGAATTCCTATTAAATCAAGCAATTCCAAACACGAGGAACACGGCTGTAATGTACTGTAGATAACGGTATCTTTAAACGGATTACCGCTTTCAAGAGTAATCCTGCTTAATAACTCTACCGCTTCCGCGGATTTATTTAATTCGCTGGTATAAGCCAGAAATTCAAGCCTCCTTAATTGATATTGATATTTGCTATGCAGCCCTTTCTTGCGTAAATGCTCATCAAGTACTTTTAAAACAAGGTTTACTTCGGCATGCCGATATCTGCCAATTGAATTTGTCGCGATGCTGTATGGTTTTTCATTCCAGCTATTTGAAATGCCGCAAGCAACTTTCGCCAAAGGATAAACAACATCAATTTTATTCGCTTCTTTTAATAAATCTCTAAATATTATTGCTTCCCGAAGAGGAATATAATAAAATTCATTACGCCTGTTTATAATTTTATTATCCTCCAACATGCTCATAAATGTTTTTACTACCCGCGGCCCGTAAAAGGAATATACATTGCTTTCAATTTCCCGCACTGCTTCTTGAAACGATTGCCGCAAAGCCCGAGGGTCTGGACGCTTGCCCAGCATCGCGCTAAAAGAATTCGTTACTCGAATAATTTTTGCTTCAAGCGGGATAGTTTGTCTTGTAATCGGATCAGGATATCCGCTGCCGTCCAAGTTGGCATGATGATAAAAGACAATATCTAATATATGCTTGTCTTTTATTCCCGCGGCTTTTAAAATATCTTTAGAACGCGCTGTGTGTTCAGCAATTTCATTGTCAAGAGTTCTGTCCTTCCGGGTAAAAACTGACGGATTTGAAAAAAAACTATCAGCGTTGTTTGCTTGCTTATCTACTTTGCATTTTCCTATATCATGAAAGCGCGCGGCAATCGCAAGCTGGGTAAGACGGTGATTATTAAAACCAAGTATCTTCCCCATACAGTAACTCATAAGCAGTACTTCTTTTTCATGTTCTAGTATCCATCCTCCATTATTAATCGCATGTTTTTTTTCTAACTTCTCTAATAAATCGATCGGTTCTGAAAATTCAGCAACATCCTCTTTTTTTATACTTTTTAATAATTCATCCGCTGTTCCCACTTGATTAACAATCTTGTTAATCAACCGGAGATAAAAACCGTTGTCTTTATGCTGATTGAGGTCTGAGTCTTCAATATTCTCTCTCTGGCGTAAAATAAAATATATTTGAGATAGGTCTTCTCTGCCAATCTGGAGCGCGGGAGCAAGACAATTTTTCAAAGTCTTATTATTAGAAGTATCGCCGTAAACCAAACTGGTATTTACCAAAATAAATGCCTGGATCAGAAAATAGGTTAGCAGATTGAATAGATTGTTTGTTTTTCTCATACAGGTTTAGCCTTCTTAACCAAGTGTTTTAATTACCGCTGTTTTAACTTTTAAATAATATCTTATGCAAGCTGTTGTTATCTCAGCTTGCGGCATATACAGTGTTTAATTCGCGTGTTATTTTTAAAAAAATCTTCGCGAGTTCCGGGTTGTAAAGACTGCCTCTATCATTTCTCCCTAAGTTCATATATAAAAAAAGGTGATTAAGTGTACCATATTAATGCTAGTATTACAAATCACCAAAAAACTTTTGTCACCAAAAAACTTTTGTGTCACCAAAAACTTTTGTCAACGAATACTTTAAAATTTTCTTTCGGTAACATTTAATGTGAGTCAATGCGGGAATTCGATATTTTTTGCAAAAAATTAGAGCATCAGGTATACTTAACTGGATTTTTAAAGGAAAATTAGATGACCCCACAATGAGTATGCGAAAAAAATGGAATAAGTTATTGGCAGTCATGATCTTGCCAGCAGTGCTGTCCGGGCCGTACCCCGGCATTGAAGCAGCGCGCTGTGCTGGAGGCATTGAGCCGGCTGCTATTGATTGCCTGTCTCCTCATCTGAGCCTAGACTCGGCGCGCTGGCAAGATGTCTACGCGCAGTGGTATGTCAACAGCCTGATGCCTACATCCCTAGACGGAAGATTTGCCCAAATGAAAGAACGCATTTTGCGTGATTACCGTGACAAGGTTATTGAATTAAAACTTCTTGTGGGTGATGAGGATACGGTTGACCATGTTAACGACCGTATCCTGGCCGATGTCGAGGCAGGAATTGAAGAAAATTTTAGCAGGGCCTTAAGCGATAAATCCGTTAAATTTGTTCCGCCGTTTGTTATTCTTATCGCAGGAAAAGGCGGTTCGGGAAAAACCACGGCCGCGCGCGAACTTGTCCGCTATATCCAGCGCCATATCGGCAAGTATAACCCGCGGCTGATGTTTTTGCGGAATATCCCAATTATTAGCGAACGTTCCACTGACAATATCATGCTTCAGGATTCTGACCGGCCAAATCCGGAACAAGGCCAGCAGGAAATCAGAATTGAACAGAAGTTTCCTTATGTCGAGCATAACCAGTCTGTTGAGGCATTGGTTAAGCAAGGTATTGTCATTTGGCAGAAGACATATGATGATGTCAGGCGCGGAACGCCTAAAGCTGAAAACCAGGACGGGAATCTGGTGATTCATATCGGTCCTAACGACAATCCCGCAATCGCGCCGCATTCGGAGGTCAGGGTTGAAGAATTAGGCCATCACGAAGTCTACATTAGCACTTTGATAGTAAATGAATTACTGCTGGACAAGGAGAATAATCCGGTGCAGCTGGAAGAAAAAATAGTAAGGGAAGCGATTGTTGGCAAAACTCGGTTGAGCGTGCGGAATTTATATTCATGGGAAGAAAGTGCTGGAGCGGTTCTTCCTGTATATCCACGGCAAGATAGCAAGAATCCAGCTGTTTTGGGTTTTAACGATACTGAATACATTATTGATCGCCGCGGGGATCAAAGGCGTGATCAGATTACGCTTGTCGCTGATGAACCAACAGTCAAATTAAAATCAGATATTATGGAACTTGCGGCTGGGGAAGAACGCGTTGATTTTGTTATACAAAAGCAGGGAGAACAAACAAAATGTCTATTGGCGTATCACGATAAGGCTGATGGATTACAGAAGCCGGTGCGTGCCTGCGTGCTGCGTACGCTGAATCTCCGAGTGGAGCAGTCCGGGGAATGGGTCATGCTCTATGTGAATAAAGAGCCTCCTTTGTTTATCGCGCGGTCAAAATGGGAACAGCAGTGTTTAGTTGTTGGGGAAAGGAAAATTTTTGTGCCCAACCGCGACAGCAAGGGCATCTTGACTCAGCCGCTTTATGAGCGGATCATTCCCGGAGCGCTTGTTCGGGAAATGGAAGGAGTGGTTGCTACCTTTGATCCCAAGCTGAACGAAATAGCGTATACTTACGGGATTTCCGCGGAATTTCTTTATCGTTTGCGCCGGATTATAAAACGTGAAGTGGAAAAAGGCAGACCGATAAGTATCGATGATCTTGCTGCTAAACGGATTGATCTTCAGGGAAAAGAAGAGCCGACAATCGTTCAGCAGGGAATGCAAAATCTTAAGGTGAAGGCAACCAGCCTTTCTTTGGCAGAGCTTATACATTACCATTATGTGCGGGGAACACTGGAGAGCGAAGAATTCGCCCAAAAAGCAGGAGAGATGCTGGCACAAGTGCTTGAAATTAAGGTCAAGGATATCCAGGAGGAGTTGGTTGATATCTGTGCCGGAATTGTTGAAGAGATGATAAAAAATTATCGGCTATTAAAAAACAATTTGGCGCTGGTTAATCAAAATAGAGCTTTTTCCATAGAATTGTACACAAAAGAGCGCAAGAACCAGGGCGGGGAAGTATTGTCGTTTCCGTTAGTGGGAAATGAAGCGTATTTTACCGAGCATTTCGTTGGTTTTTTCGAAAATGTGCTCAAGGCACACGGTGGCGGGATCATTGTTCCATGTATGCTGAGTCCGAAGATTTCTTCTGTTCGAATTCCGGTCGGGCTGCCGAATAAATCCGAAATTAAGTTGAACAACAATCCGGTATTAGTGAAAAGCGCGGTGGCCCGTTCTCTGGAACAGTCTTTGCGTGATCTTTTTCAAGAATACAAAAAAACAATTGCTGCCGGAGAGCAAAGCAAAGCGGCGGAAATTCTGGAAAAAGCTAAACAAGAGCTTAGGCACTGGCCGCCTTTGATCCTGGAAATGGCGCGGCGCGGTATTATCGATGCCCAACCGCAGCTGCGTAAATACGCGTTTGATCTTATCCGCGACGAAAACGCAAAAGAACAGCTTGTCCTGTATCATTTGTTCATGCTGACGGCTGATTCCAGCCAATATGACCCCGCATTAGTTACTTGGGACAAGGTTGTGAAGAATAAGGATCTGCTTTTGTGGAGCGAATTGGAGGAATTTTTCACAACAGAGATTGCCCCCCAAATGCCGGACCAGGCTGCGTTAATAAGGGACTATTTTGATAAGGGTAATTATCAAAGGGTAAGCGATCCGCTTGGTTATGCCATACTAAATCCGCAGCTTTCCGGACTGGAACGTCTTCTGCGGGATGGCAAGCGCACGCTGTTGCGCGCGCGCTATATGCGGGAGCGTAACATCTATAATTTGGATGAACAAGAATCGTTTTTGCTGTGGGCGGATGTGTATAAAGAATGGCTGCGGGAACACAAGTGTCCGCAGCAGGCTGATGTTGTGCAAAAATTAATAGAGCTTGTTGCCAAGGACAGTTCAGTTATCGAAGAGATTAAGAACTATCGGTTAAACCAGGTATTAGCCCGGATGGTACTGCCAGGCAAAGAGATAAATGCCGCGGATAAGCTGGAAAAAGCTTTGCGCGCGCGCTTAGGCAGTATTGAATACGGCTGGACCATCGATGAGTTGAAATCATTGGCGACTTTGGGTACGGAATTGAAATTGTTTTTAAGTAATGAAACTGAAAAAAGATGGATTGAACGTAAATCTGGCACAGAAACTACTCTGCTTCAGGCTGCGGATATCAATAACACGATCCTGAAACCTTGGTTTGCAGGGCTTAAGCAGCAAGGCATTGAGCCGGTTATATCGCGAGCAGCGTGGATGCAGGCCATGCTGCAGGAGCATAATTTCATGCTGTATGTTATGCGCTGCGATTCGGGAATTAAAGGATTATTATTATGCTGCCGCAATGCCGATAATTCTGTTTTTATCAGAACCATGGAAGTCAGTCAGCGCGGACAGGGATACGGACAGCAGTTGTTGGCTATGGTGGAGCGCGATAACATGGGCAGGCAGATCAGCGCAAAGCCCCTTAAGGAAAATGAGTTCTTTTTTAATCGTTATGGATTCACAAAGAATTCAGAAGGTGTATTTGAATTAGGGGCGGGGTTTGCTCTTTCTCCGTTTACTCAGCAGTATGTCCGGTTTAATGTTAATCCGGCCATGCGCCTATCGCCATCTTTGGATATTGATTCGGCGATTTGACGGATTAGCTTGGTTGGCTGTATTCTGGAAACACACGCTTTCCCTTCCGCTATTTATCCAGGAAAAAGATGTTGAGCATACCCGTTGTTGGCAAAACGATTTTTTCTCAGAATAAAATATATGAATTATTGGCTTGGCTATTAGGGACCAAAATAAGATCCAAAGGATCCTCCTTTGCTTAAAAAGAACCAATTTTTCACTTTTGAACTTTAGGTGCGGATATTAAAGGGGCAATACATGATTTGAATTAAATATTGTGTGCCAGAAATATCGTTTCTGGAATCTTCTGAATAAATAAGTGATAATTAATTATCTTGTGGCAGGAATTTTCTATTGTATAATAGGATTAATTAAAAAAATAGGACACACTACATTTCAAACATTTTTATTTAAACCATATTTATACTAGGGGTATAATGGATCTGCTTAACTTCCTGCTAAAAAACGTATCGCAATTTCTTAATGGACAAACTGATTACATCTATTTTTTTTATGGGTTTTCCTTTTTCTTTTTGGGCGTCATCTGTCTTGCCTCTGAACTCAGACCCCATAAGCTGCCATGGTTTTTACTGGGCTTATTCGGCATTATCCATGGGGTAAGTGGATGGCTGCAACTTTTTATCATTATCGTTGGGCCTGGGGAAGCTTCATATTTTTTGCGCAATGCTCTTCTGATAGCGTCTTATTTTTTCCTTTTTGAGTTTGCCCGTAAGGGGTATTTTTATATAAATAAAAAACCCCTGGTGAGGACCTGGATTTATTTCCCAATCGTGTTTATGATCTTTGTTGGTTCGCAATTTGCCATAAAAGGGCTGCCTGTTTCTATTCGTTATGTTCTGGGATTTCCCGCTGGACTTTTGGCCGCAATTACTTTTATTTCTGCCGCGAAAACCGATAAAAAGCAGCAGCATTATCTTTGGATAATTGGCGCGCATTTTGCTGTTTACGCGGTTTTGACTGGACTCGTTGTTGATAAATCCGAAATTTTTTTCTCGGCTCATTGGAATACAGATACCTTTGCTGAATTTTTCGGATTTCCCGTAGAGTTCTGCTGTGGAGTTTTGATAACCTCTCTGACAACTATGCTTTTGTTTTTTTTCACTACCTTTTCTTCCGCGAATTATCATATGAGAAAAAATTTTTTGAACTTAAAATTTTCGCGTTGGTCGATCGTTCTGTTTATTATTATCCTTATTGGATCAGGCTGGGGATTGACTAATTTTATGGATTATTATGCTAATATCAAATTGATCAAAACAAGCACGGATCTTAAAGGATCGCCGCTGCAGCAACTCCTAAAAGAATTATCCAATCTTGAGAAAATATCTATTTCGCTTAGCAAATCACCGATTATCCGGTTGGCGGTTGATTCTGTGGCGGAGAAAGAGAAGGTGCGGGAGCTTCTAGAAAATACACTGGCAAAAGAAAACTTGGTAAATTGTTATTTTGTTGACAAAGCCGGGGCTGTTATTGCGTCAGCAGGAAAACCCTTGCCGGAAAAAGTTTATGAACAACGATATATCTCCAGAAGATATTTTTGTGATGCGGAGTCAAACCAGGTGGGATATCATTTGACCCCGGTTTCGGGTGACCGTGAACGGATTTATTTTGTTAGTTATCCGATTAAAAATATGGAAGGGGCTATCGTTGCGTTTGTTATATTGTCTAAAGCGATAAAAGTTAAATTGCTTTTGGAATATCGTGTTTTCGGGATATTGATCACGTTATTCATTTGCTTGGCTATTGTTATTATATTTGTGTCAATGCAAAAAAAAGAGGCGTTGATCAAATATGTTCAGGAAGTTAACACGAAACTTAAAGCGGCGGATCAAGTGAAAACGGATTTTTTGTCTATTGTTTCTCACGATTTAAAAACACCATTGACCGCTATTAAAAACGCGGTAACGATCCTTATTAGGGATAAAAGGAAGAGTGGATTTTCCAGCGCTCAGGAGAAGGAATTGATTGAGCTTATTCTGAAGAACACGGAACGTCAAGCAAGTATGGTTAGTAATCTTTTAGATGTGACCAAAATAGAATCCGGAGTGTTGCCGTTAAATATTAAATATTACGACCTCTGGATTTTAACCCAGGATACCTTGCAGATTTTAAATCCTCAGGCTATGGAAAAAAATATTTCTATTGAACTGAAAGCTAGCGTGAAGACACTTAATGTTCCTGTCGACATTGATCATACTGAAAGAATCCTTGGGAATCTTATCAGTAACGCGATTAGATATTCGCCTGAGAATAGCCGTGTTATTGTTGAAATCAGAGAACAGGAGAATGATGTTTTGCTGTCGGTTACTGACCAGGGTCATGGCATTCATGATTCAGAATTGGACAAGATTTTTAACAAATTTTATCGATCCCCAGATGCTGAACTGCGTCAAAAGGGAGGCAGTGGTTTGGGATTAGTTATCACAAAGGGGCTTGTTGAGGCACAGGGAGGTAAAATCTGGGTTGAATCAAAATTGGGGGAAGGAACGGCATTTTATTTCACTTTACCAAAATGGCGAAGTCGTTAGTCCCTAAAGTAAGATGTAATTAGCACTAACGATACATAATAGGATAATTAAGGTGTTCTGAAAGGAGGGTTATCATGGAAGAAAAAAAGAAGATCCTTATTGTTGAAGATGATAAGGATATCAATCGGACTTTGGAGATTTTTGTATCCATGTTGGGATATGAACCTCTCATTGCATACGATGGAATGGATGGTCTTAATAAGGCTAAAACGCAAAACCCGGATGTGATTATCCTGGATTTAATGATTCCTAAACTTCCCGGAGAAGAATTATGTCGGGAATTGAAGTTGAGTGAAGAATATAAACATATCTCTGTGATTATGCTTACTGCCAAGGATACTGATGTTGATCGGATTGTCGGACGGGTTATCGGAGCAGATGTCTATATGTTTAAACCGTGCGACTTGGATAAATTGGAACGTAATATTTCAGAGGTGTTAAAAAAACAAAAAGACGGGGAATCTTTTCCTGCTGTTTAGAATATCTTATTTATATAAATGATAATAAACTGAGGCAGGATGAATGATACAGCAATTAATCGTTCAAACAAATAGAGAACTTTCTGCGGGCAATAAAGATATTTTAGGAGCAACGATAACCGCTGAAGGTGTAAATTTCGCTGTTTATTCTCAATTCGCGGCGGAAGTGTTTTTGCTGCTTTTTGATAAACCTGTCGGCAGTCCTACAGATATCATCAAGATCGAAAATAAAACAGATAATGTTTGGCATGTCCATGTCAAAGGATTGAAGGCCGGGCAGCTTTACGGTTACAAGGTGAACGGTGATTATAATCCGGGTGAAGGCAAGCGGTTTAATCCGCATAAGCTGCTTATTGATCCTTACGCAAAGGCGCTGACCGGGAAGTTTAAAAATCAGGATAATCTCATATTTGCCTACGATTTGAACTCCCCAGAAAAAGACCTGACTTTAGACGAACGGGATAATAGCGATCTCATTCCGAAATCAATTGTCGTGGATGATGCCTTTGATTGGCAAGATGACAAGCCTCCGGCTGTGCTCTTGAATAATTTGATTGTTTATGAGACGCACATAAAGGGTTTTACGGCACATGTTTCATCGGGAGTGAAGGATCCAGGCACTTATTTGGGTTTTATAGAAAAAATTCCTTATTTAAAAGAATTGGGAATCAACGCGGTAGAGCTTATGCCCGTCCATCAGTTTTTTATACGAAGCGAACTTATTGATAAAGGATTAACGGATTATTGGGGCTATAATACGATTGGTTTTTTCGCGCCGGAAATTTCTTACAGCACTCAAAAACAGACAGGTTGTCAGGTCGAGGAATTTAAAACGCTTGTCAGAGAACTTCATAAAGCGGGTATTGAAGTTATTATGGATGTGGTCTATAACCATACGGGTGAGGGTAATCAATTGGGGCCTACATTGTGTTTTAAGGGAATTGATAATCCGACGTATTACTCGCTTATCCAAAACCCTGATGACCCCAAACAGCCGCATCGCTATTATTTAAACGATACCGGCTGCGGCAACACGTTTAATATTGAACACCCGGTGGTTATGCGGCTTGTCCTTGATTCACTGCGTTATTGGGCGGAAACAATGCATGTTGACGGTTTTCGTTTTGATTTGGCCTCTATTTTAGCCAGAGTTAAAGGAGAATTTAATAAAAATTCAAAGTTTTTTGAAGCAATTTCTCAAGATCCAGTTTTGAGCAAGATCAAAATGATCGCTGAACCCTGGGATTTAACCACATACCAAGTCGGAAAGTTTCCTAAAGGATGGTCAGAATGGAACGGAAAATTCCGGGATACCGCGCGACAATTTCTCAAAGGCGACGAAAGACAGGCCGCGGAAATGGCAAAAAGATTAACAGGTTCCGCTGATCTTTATCAGGAAGACGGCAAAAACCCTTATAACAGCATTAATTTTATTACTTGCCATGACGGCTTAACATTGCATGATCTTTATTCGTACAATAGCAAATATAATGAAGACAATCTGGAAGACAATAAAGATGGTGCTGATGATAATTATTCATGGAATTGCGGCGTGGAGGGTGAAACGTCTGAGCAAAATATTATTCAATTCAGGAAGCAGATGATGAAAAATGCCCTTTGCGCTTTACTGCTTTCTTCCGGAATTCCGATGCTTCTTTATGGTGATGAAGTCGCGCGGACTCAAAGGGGGAATAACAATGTATATTGTCAGGATAATGAATTGACCTGGTTTGATTGGGGCGCTTTACAGAAAAATGCCGAAATTCTCAATTTTTGCAAAAAAATTATTTCGTTTAGAAAAACATATCCGATACTCAGATATAAGAGATTTTTTACCGGCCAGGACGAAAACAGCGATACGATACCTGATATATTGTGGTTTGGTAAGCATCGTGACGATCCAAATTGGGCTAGCCCTAAATTAAAAACGCTTTGCTATTTATTGGCGGGTAACGAAGCACCCTCTGCTCAGGGTGATTATTATTTGTTTTTTGTGTTTAATATTCATAATCGAGGTGTTGTGGTTGATTTGCCCCTGTATGAAGGCTTGAAGTGGTATAGTTTGATTGATACTTCTCGTAAATCCGGAGAGGATTTTAGATCAAACAAGAAAGAAAAATTAGTGCGTAATCAAGATAAACAGCATTGCAGCGCTTATAGTGTAAATGTTTTTTTAGGAGAAAAATAGCAGGATGAACAAAAAAATAGGCGCTAACTATATAGATAATAATATCTGCGAATTTTGTGTATGGGCTCCGTTGAAGGAGGATATCTCGCTGCATATCCTTTCTGATAAGCAAAGAATTATTCCGCTGAAGAAAGACGCGGCAGGATATTTTAGCGTTATTGTTGATGAAGTTGTTCCTGGCACAAAATATCTTTTTCACCTTGAAGATAATATCGAGTATCCGGATCCCGCGTCATTCTATCAACCGGACGATGTAATGGGTCCTTCAGCTGTTGTTGCTCATTCGGAATTTACATGGAGGGATAAGAATTGGCAGGGCCGGCCGGTTGAAAGAATGATAATTTATGAACTGCATGTGGGCACATTTACGCCAGAGGGAACATTTGACGGAATCACTGAGAAGCTTGCTTATTTACAGGATTTAGGTGTGAATACAATCGAAATTATGCCGGTGGCTCAATTCCCCGGCACAAGAAACTGGGGATATGATGGGGTTTATCCTTTTGCCGTACAGAATTCATATGGCGGCCCTGCCGGGTTAAAAAGGCTCGTTAATGAGTGTCATAGACGAAAGATAAGCGTTATTCTTGACGTTGTCTATAATCATTTTGGCCCGGAAGGAAATTTCCTGCATCAATATATGCCGTGTTTTACAGATAAATATAAAACAGCGTGGGGCAATGCGATCAATTTCGATGATGCTTACAGTTATGGTGTTAGAGATTACTTTATTCAGAATGCCTTGTATTGGTTTGAACACTTCCACATGGATGCTTTAAGGCTGGACGCGGTTCAGGGTATTTTTGATATGAGCGCGAAACATATTCTTAAAGAGTTATCGGAAAAAGTGACGGAATTCTCACGATTAAACAGGAGAAAATATTACCTGATTGCTGAGAGTGATTTAAATGACAGGCGCGTCATAGATCCCGATTCCAAAGGCGGCTATGGGCTGGACGCGCAGTGGAACGATGATTTTCATCATTGCCTGCATACGCTTTTGACCAAAGAACCTCAGGGATATTACGAAGATTTCGGACAGCTTGGACAAATGGCTAAGGCGCTAAAGCAGGGGTTTGTCTATTCCGGGGATTATTCGAAATTCAGGAAAAAATATCACGGAAGCTCATCAACTGATATTTCTGCCGGAAAGTTTATTGTTTTTTCTCAAAACCACGATCAAATTGGCAACCGCATGAAAGGCGAACGGCTTTCCTCGCTGGTTTCTTTTGAGGCTTTGAAGGTTGCCGCAGGGACTGTTCTTCTGTCCGCGAACATTCCTTTATTATTTATGGGAGAAGAATACGGCGAGGACGCGCCGTTTTTATATTGCGTGAGTTTTCATGATAAGCAGCTGATCAAGGCTGTTCGCGCGGGGAGAAAAAAAGAGTTCGCGTTATTTAATTGGCAGGGCGAACCGGATGATCCGTATAATGAAGATACATTCTTAAAATCAAAATTGCAATGGGAAAAAATCAAGATGGATAAGCCCCGTGTTTTATTAGAATTTTATAAGAAGTTGATTCAAATAAGAATCTCCGCGGACAGCCTGTTCGAAAAAGATATTTTTAACCTGGATGCCGATGAAGAAACCAAAGTGATTTCCATGACGCGTTTCCAGGAAAAGGCAGGACTTCATATTGCCGTAAATTTTAACGAAAATGATATCGCGTATAAACCGCTTAAGCTTGAGGGGCAATGGAAACGAATCCTTGTTTCTTCGGATGTTAAATGGTTAGGGCCCGGGGCTAAGGCTCCGGAAATGATTCACAATAGAAGCGAATTTATTTTAGAACCTTTTAGTTTAATAGTATTTGAGAAAGAACAATGAAAGTACCTATTACAACATATCGAATTCAATTTCACGCCGGCTTTACGTTTGAATCGGCTGCCGGCATATTGCAGTATTTGAAGGAGCTGGGAGTATCGCATATTTACGCGTCGCCGATTCTTAAAGCTAAGAAGGGGAGCCTGCATGGTTATGATGTTATTGATCCCCTTCAGATCAACCCGGAATTGGGCGGGGAAGAAAAATTTAACCGGCTTATTGAGCAGGTTAGAGCTCTGAATATGGGGTGGCTTCAGGATATTGTTCCTAATCACATGGCGTTTGACAGTGAAAACAAACTGCTAATGGATGTTTTTGAGAAAGGTGAGGCGTCTCAATTTTTTGACTATTTCGACATTAACTGGGAACATCCTTACGCGAATTTAAAAGGAAAGACATTGATGCCTTTCTTGGGTGATTTTTACGGAAACTGTCTCAAAAAGGGTGAAATAGTTATTGGTATACGCGAGGATGGTTTTTATATTAAGTATTACGAGTTAAAATTACCCATACTTTTATCATCATATCCAAAAATATTAAAGCACTGTTTCGACCTAGCGCAAAAGGTAGAGAATCCTCCTGTGGCAACGGCGGATAAATTCAGCCGGATGATCAGGCTTTTTACTGATCTGAATAAACGTGATGATCAAGCTGTAATTTTTACTAAAGCAGACCTCTGGCGCGTGTTTACGGAAGATAAAAAAGTTGAAAAGGCTATCGTTAGTTTCTTGGAGAAAATGAATAATGGAAAAACAGATTCATTAGATCTGCTTCACAATCTAATTTCTGATCAACTCTTTCGGCTCTCTTTCTGGAAAGTAGGCAATGACGAGTTAAATTACAGAAGATTTTTCACAATCAATTCCTTGATATGTTTGAGAGTGGAAGAATTCAGTGTCTTTAATTTTCTGCATAAGCGGATATTAGAGCTTGTTAATAATGGGCAAATAGAGGGTATCAGGCTGGATCATATTGACGGTTTGGCTTCTCCGCTTATTTATATGCGGCGGTTGAGGGAAAAAATAGAAGATCGGTATATTGTTGTGGAAAAAATTCTTTGTAAAGATGAGCAACTACCCGAGAATTGGCCGATACAAGGAACGACGGGGTATGATTTTCTGAACTATGTTAATGGGGTTTTTGTTGACACCAGCGCTGAACGGGCAATGGAAAAAATGTATATATCGTTTAGTGGTATGCGTACGGGTTTTCAGGCGCTTGTCGCTGAAAAGAAGCGGTTGTTTATGGGTAAACACATGGCCGGCGATATCGACAACCTCGCGCATTTATTGAAAAATATCTTGAGCGGTAACATGTATGGTTCTGATTTTACAATGTACGGGTTGCGACGGGCTTTGGTTGAAATTATGGCGCATTTTCCGGTGTACCGAACATATGCTTCGGAGCTTGGGATAAGCGAGTCAGACAGGTTTTATATTAAGCAGGCGCTGGATAGAGCCCGGCGGACAGGGCAAGACCTTTTGTATGAATTAGACGCGATTGAAAAAATCCTCTCGTTGGATTTCGCGCTTAATATAAGCGATGAGGAAAAGGAAAAATATTGTCATTTCACGAAAAGATTTCAGCAATTTACCGGTGCTCTGATGGCCAAAGGAGAGGAAGATACCGCGGACTATATTTTTAACCGTTTTATATCGCTGAATGAAGTAGGCGGGTTTCCTGAAAAGTTTGGTTTATTGTTAAGAGATTTTCACGAGTTTAACATTAAGAGACTTAAAGATTGGCCATATACGATGAGCGCGACGGCAACGCATGATACTAAAAGGGGAGAAGACGTCAGAGCACGCCTCAATGTTCTCTCGGAAATTCCGGAAGAATGGAAAAATACCGTAAAATTATCGCACAAACAAAATAGGAAGCAAAAATCGAAAATCGGTCAGGAGCTTGCGCCCAGCAAAAATGACGAATATCTTATTTACCAGACGTTTGTTGGTGCTTTTCCCTTTAAAGAAGAGGAAGAAGGCGATTTTAAGGAAAGGATGAAGCAATATATTGTTAAAGCTGTTCGTGAAGCTAAGATTCATACAGCATGGCTGAAACCAGACACACAATATGAAGAGGCCTGCGTCAAATTCATTGATAGAATTTTAGATTCTTCAAATGGAAATAAATTTCTGAATAATTTTATTCCTTTTCAAAGAAAAGTGGCATATTTTGGGATCTTTAATTCTTTGTCTCAGACACTTCTTAAATTAACAGCACCGGGCACTCCTGATATATATCAAGGTAATGAATTGTGGGATTTAAACCTGGTTGATCCTGATAACAGAAGGCCGGTTGATTTTGAGAAACGCAAGAAATTTATTAATGAGATTCAGGGGGCAGAGAGCGATTTAGCAGCTCTGATTAAAGAATTGCTTGCTCACAAAGACGATGGAAGAATAAAGATGTTCACTCTCTACCGTCTATTGAAGGCAAGAAATGAATTCAAAGAATTATTCCAAAACGGCGAATACATACCTCTTGCGGTAACAGGGGCATTACAAAACCACATTATTGCTTTTGCCCGAAGAAAGGACAATGTCTGTTGTGTTGTAGTTGCTCCGCGATTTTTATCAAAGATTGTTAAAGAGAATGAGTTGCCCTTGGGAGAAGCGATCTGGAAGGATACAGCCATTCTTTTACCCAAAGGATTTTCGTCAGAATGGAGAGATGTTCTAACTGGGAAAAGCCATGACCTGGGAGCGATGAGCAATATAGGAAGGGTTTTAGATCTTTTTCCTATCAGTTTATTGGTACATAAAATATAAATCAATTTTTAATAATTTTTTGCGCATTTTCCTTACGGTGGTATAATATTTCATATCTAACAAAACGCTAAGGAAGGTATCCACGGCGTTTTTGGTTTTATTGGGGGTTTTCCCAGGGAAGCATTCTTCCCGACAATAAAAAGACTGGTGTTTAATAATATGGTAAATAAAAAGCAGTCTAAACTTAAGTTAAAAGCAACGATTCCTAAAAATAAAGCGAAAAAACCTGTATCTAAAAATAGCGTTTTTAAGTCTGAGCGGCGTAATTTTTTAAGCCGGGATACTGACAAAATCTTCCTAAGCTTTTCACGAGTAAAAAGGATGGCGCATGACTAGCAGCAGTCCGGTAATTTATGTTGTTGATGATGATATTTCTGTGTGCAGGGCGCTGAAATTATTGCTTAAAGCACATGGTTTTAATGTATGTATGTTTACGCAGGCAGAAGATTTTTTATCTTTTAAGCATCCCAAGGTACCATCCTGTCTTTTATTGGATCTACGTTTACCGCAGATGAACGGACTTCAGCTGCAGGAGAGAATGACGGCGCAGGGAGTTTTCATCCCGATAATTTTTATATCCGGACACGGAGATATCCCCAAGAGCGTCAAAGCGATCAAGGCAGGAGCAATGGATTTTCTTCCTAAGCCTTTTACCCAGAAGAAATTGCTTGATGCCATCGCGAAAGCTATTTCAAAGAGCAATGTCCAGACTAAAGATCAGGCGGAAATAGCAAAAATAAACAAGCGGATCAAATCTTTATCCGCGCGCGAACTGGAAGTTTTCAGGCTTGTAGCCAAGGGGATGCTAAGCAAGCAGATAGCCTATAAGCGCGGAGTTTCTTTGCAAACCATCAAAGTGCATCGCGGCCGGGTAATGCATAAGATGCAGGCTAAGACCGTGACTGAGCTTATTCGTTTTGCCCAAAAAGCGGGAATCACACCCCCAGCGTGTTAGTTACCTCCCATCATCTTTTTAAGATAACGTTTGCTCAAGCTTATTATACCTAGGTACAATTGATTTAATTCTGGATCTTAAGCATAATAATATTATGATAATGGAAAAAATTGCTTTTGATTATTCAATACCCCAAACGCTTCTAGTTAAATTAGGCGGAGATTGGCAGATTTCTGCCGGGTTTCTTCCAACAACGGAAATTACCGCGCAGCTTACCAGCCATCCTGATATCAGTCAAATCAATCTTATTGTTTCACAAGAGTTACAGTGGGACAGCGGACTTATTGCTTTTTTACTTAAGTTGGTTAGGGAGTGCGAGCAAAAGAATATTCAGGTTGATCAAAAAAAATTACCGCCGGGAGCGCGGAAGCTTCTTGAACTGGCGTTAAAGGTACATGAAAAAAATATTTTACCTCAAGAGATACGCGAGCCGTTATTTGAAAAAGTTGGAGACAAGGTTTTGCAAATTTACCAAAGCTTGTGTTCAATGCTGGATTTCTTGGGGGATATTATGGTTTCTTTCTCCCGCGTAATTACAAGTAAGGCATATTTTCGCTGGGATGATTTTATGATTATTGTCCAGAAATGCGGGGTTGATACATTAATGCTTGTTTGTTTGATAAGCTTATTAGTCGGAATGATTCTGGCCTTTGTCGGCTCAATACAGCTTAAAATTTTCGGAGCGCAAATATTTGTTGCTGACATAGTCGGGATCGCAATGGTCCGCGTATTGGCAGCAGTGATGACCGGGATTATTATTTCCGGACGCATTGGGGCGTCTTTCGCGGCAGAGCTGGGAATGATGGAATCAAATGAAGAAATTGACGCGCTTAAAACATTAGGTGTTTCGCCGGTTGAATTTTTGGTTATCCCGCGTGTTTTGGCACTAGTAATTATGATGCCTATTTTAACAATATACGCGGATCTTATGGGCATATTAGGCGGTTTTATTATCAGCGTGGGGATGCTTAAGCTTAATCCAGTTGAATATTGGAATCATACTCAATCCGCTGTACCGCTTAGTTTTGTATTGATTGGGCTTATTCATAGTATTGTTTTTGGTGTAATTATCGCAGTTTCCGGGTGTATGCGTGGGATTAATTGCCAAAGAAACGCGGCCGGTGTGGGAATGGCAACTACCTCGGCAGTAGTTACCGGTATTACCGGTATTGTAATCGCGACCGCAATCATTACATTTATTT